>JBDKHH010000360.1:0-6322 GCA_039797785.1 Bacteroidota bacterium
AAATACATCGCTCGATCTTCAAGCAAAACAACAAAAAAATAAATGGCTACTGCATTACGCAATCTGTCAGAATACGATAAGGACTTTGTTCCAAACGGTGCCGATTTTAAAGTCGGCATTGTTGTTTCTGAATGGAACGATTCAATTACCTTGAATCTTTTGAAAGGTGCTAAAGAAGCATTATTAGACAATGGCGTGAAAGAAGAAAACATCTTGGTGCGATTTGTTCCAGGAGCATTTGAACTTCCCTTAGGCGCTCAATACATGTGTGAATTTACAGATGTGGATGGCGTTGTTGCAATTGGTGTCGTGATCCAAGGTGAAACAAAACACTTTGACTTCGTTTGTGATGGTGCAACGCAAGGAATAAAAGACATCAATTTGAAATACAATATTCCTGTTGCTTTTTGTTTATTAACAGATAACAATATTCAACAATCAATCGATCGATCAGGTGGAATTCATGGGAACAAAGGAATTGAATGCGCCATTGCTTGCATGAAAATGATTGATCTTAAACGCCAATTCAAAACGGTTGGTAAGATTGGTTATTCGAAATAATTCTAGTTGACGTAAAACATATTCGTTATGACATTAATAAAATCAATCTCGGGAATCCGCGGAACTATTGGCGGAAAAGTAGATCAAGGATTGACACCTATTGATGCAGTGAAATTTGCTGCAGCTTATGGAACTTGGTTGAAAAACAGAAACACTGGAAGTAAAATCAAAGTTGTTTTAGGACGCGATGCACGTATTTCAGGTCAAATGATTTCTGACTTAGTTGTTTCTACTTTAGTCGGTTTAGGAATTGACGTTGTAAACCTAGGTTTGTCTACTACTCCAACTGTTGAAGTTGCCGTTCCAATGGAAAATGCGCACGGTGGAATTATTTTAACTGCGAGTCACAATCCAAAACAATGGAATGCCCTGAAATTATTAAACGAAAAAGGAGAATTTATTTCTGGAGCTGATGGTGAAGCTGTATTAGCAATCGCTGATGCCGAAAGTTTTGAATTTGCTGAAGTAGATGATTTAGGAAAAGTAACCTTAGACGATTCCTATTTACAAAAACACATTGATGCGATTTTAGCATTGCCTTTGGTAGACAAAAAAGCCATCGAAGCAGCTAATTTCTCAGTTGTAGTTGATGCCGTTAACTCAACTGGTGGAATCTTCGTTCCAGCATTATTAGAAGCTTTAGGAGTAAAAAATACAACAAAATTATATTGCGACCCAACTGGTGACTTCCCACATAATCCAGAACCACTTCCAGAACATTTAACGGATTTGGCTGCTAAAATCAAAGAAGTTGGTGCAGATGTTGGAATTACGGTCGATCCAGATGTTGACCGTTTAGCATTGGTTTGTGAAGATGGTTCAATGTTCGGAGAAGAATATACCTTGGTTGCCGTTGCTGATTATGTGTTAACTCACACACCTGGTGCAACTGTTTCAAACTTATCGTCTACACGTGCGTTGCGCGATGTTACAGAAGAAAGAGGTTTGTTGTACAGCGCTGCTGCTGTTGGTGAAGTGAATGTTGTTACAAAAATGAAAGAAACAAATGCCGTGATTGGTGGTGAAGGAAATGGCGGCGTCATCTATCCCGAATTGCATTATGGTCGTGATTCATTGGTTGGAATTGCTTTGTTCTTAAGTCATTTGGCGCACAAAAAAATGAAAGTTTCTGAGTTGCGTGATAGTTATCCAAAATACACGATTTCGAAAAACAAAATTGAATTGACACCTGATATCGATGTTGATCAATTGTTGTTGCACATGACGATAAATTATGCGCACGAAGAAGTAGATACAACAGATGGTGTAAAAATTTATATCGGAAAAGAATGGGTGCATTTGCGCAAGAGTAATACGGAGCCAATCATTCGTATTTATTCCGAAAGTCAAAATGAGCAAATGGCAAACGATTTAGCTGAACGCATCATTTTAGAAATAAAAGCACTGATTTAATTCAATCAAGCATATAAGAAAGAGGTTATCCGTAAAGGTTTGCTTTTCCAATAGTTGAAGAAGGTTTTAATAAGGGCTAAAATGCAAGGCGTTAAGAATGAAGCATTGGGAGTTTACCTTAGTAAATGACCATTGGTGAAATTTGAAAACAACTCAGCAGTTTTGTGCTTTTTAGACAGCTTCTTTTTTATGGAATATTAATTTGTTCTCCGAGAAAAGTAGGCTCCACATTCAATTTCACTTCAAAATAGGCTTTAACGCAGGCAAAGAATTCTCTGAATTTTGTTTTAATACCATACATTTTCTGAACGTCCGTCGCATCATATCCATGCGCATTCAATCCAAATCTTCGGGCAATGTAAACCGCACGCTGGTTATGAAAATGCTGTGAAATCACAATGAAACTCTTTTGTCCAAAAATCTTCCACGCGCGAAGAACAGAATCATAGGTGTCAAATCCAGCATAATCTAAAAAGATATGAGCTTCTGGAATTCCGCGAGCAATTAGCTCTTGTTTCATGTCTTCCGGCTCGTTATAATCCTTCCTTCCATTATCACCACTGATGAGGACATTTTTAATCTTTCCAGCTTCGTACAACTTCACGCACGCATCAATTCGATGAAAGAAATACGCATTTTCAGAACCACCTCTTAAATTTCGACTTGTTCCGAGTAATAATCCCGTTTTAACAGGAGGAAGTTCAGAAATGTCTTCCGAAATAAAATCTTTACTTTCATAATAGACGGAAAAATTCGACCAACAGACGATAAACACGCCCAGTAAAAACGAATATAACACTACTTTTTTTCCTTTGATTTTCTGCATGTTACAAGTATACCCGTTAAAATGTTAAAATTATTTTGAACCTAAATTGATTCATTGTGTACCGCCCAAAAGTAATGACACTCGCGAAGTTAACAACGAATAAAATTAAAACATAAAATTATGAAAAAGGTCATCGGAATAGTATTCGTCATGTTGGCAGTATTTTCGCTGAAAGCCAACGACAAAGAAATCGTAAAACCAGTATTAAGCGAAGTAACCGTTTATGCGCAAGGTGCTCAGCTTTTCCAAAAAGCAAATTATACCATTAAACCAGGAATTACAGAAGTAATCATTGAAGGTGTGAGTCCTTACATCGATGCGAATAGTCTTCAAGTAAAAGCAACAGGTGCGGCAGTAATAATTGATTCCAAATACTCCCTTTTCTACCCAAAACCTGAAGAAGTAAACTTAGAAGGACTTCCATTGAAAATCCGCAAGGACATTCAATTATTGGAAGATTCATTAAAAATGATGGGCTACGACATTCAAGATATCCAAGATGAAATCGATGTATTAACAGCAACGAAAAACATTTTGGCAAACAATGGAGCAATTCGTGGTCAAGGCAAAGTGAATGATTCAATTAATCTATTGAAACAAGCAGTTGATTACTACACAGTAAAAATGACTGAGATTAATAAAAGTTTGTTGACACTAAACAAACGTAAAGCTGAGAAATACGAGAAAAAACGTGCTATGGACGATCGTTTACTGAAATTGAGACAACACCAAACAAGTGCTGGTGGAGAAGTAAAAGATCAAGGTCCAATTCACCGTGTTGTTGTTACATTCTCAACGAAAGAAGTGGTATCGGGTAAAATAACTGTTTCCTACCTCGTTTCTGAGGCTGGATGGATTCCAATGTATGATTTACGAAGCGATGGATTAACATCAAAAATCAACTTAACGTACAAAGCACAAGTTTATCAAAATTCAGGATTAGACTGGGACAATGTGAAATTGAATATTTCGACAAACAATCCATATCAAAACAAAACAAAACCAGAATTGCATCCTTGGTACATTGATTATTACGCATACCGTAATGATTATTACAAAGATGAAAATGCACCGTCAGCGATGGAGAAAAAAATGGAAGCTGCAGGTTATGCTTATACCAATTCAATTTCTACAAAAGGATTAGCAGAAGTTGACGCTGAAACATCAGCAATGTTTGTGAGTACCGTGCGCCAATTAACATCTGCAGAGTTCAAAATCGATTTGCCTTATTCCATCAAATCGGACAATGAGCAACACATGGTGCTAATCAAAGTAGTTGACATGGATGCGAACTACAAATATTACACGGTTCCGAAATTGGATAACTCAGTTTATTTGGTCGCTCAATTGTCGAAACTTGATGAATTAGGTTTGGTACCAGCAGCTGCAAATATTTTCTTTGATGGAAGTTACGTTGGTGAAACATACATTGACCCAACAACAATGGATGATACCTTGAACTTAAGTTTAGGAAGAGATCCAAACATCGTTGTGAAACGTACACTTTTGAAAAAAGACTGTAAAGAGCGCATTGTTGGTGACAAAAAAGAGAAAACAATGTCGTATTCGATTGAAGTGAAAAACTTGAAAGCAACGCCAATCGATATCATTGTACAAGATCAAATTCCAATCACAACAAATAGTGAAATTTTGATTGAACCAGGAGATTTAGGCAAAGGAGTGCGCGATGAAACTACTGGAATTGTCGAATGGACTTACACATTGAAACCGAAAGAAAGCAAACTGATCAATTTCAGTTACAAAGTAACACACAAAAAGGAAATCAATTTACCTCAATATTGATCTACTATAACAAAAGGAAGGGAACTCGAAAGGGTTCCCTTTTTTGGTTTAAACCTGAGGTCGGTTATTATTTTGAGGTCAGACCGCATATAAATGGCTAGATTCAACTAAAACGAAAGAGCAATAATAATTTATTGTGAATGAGTTTTAGGAAGAAAATGGCTGTTTATATGTGGATTCAACTTAAAACTTTCCATTTTAAATTGATTGCTTGTCGTTGTCATTAGTTGTTTTATCCCGCTAAAACTTCATAATAACTTATATATCAATTGCTTAAAGAGATATCTGAACTTCAAAAGAATAATCGAACTAAGGTTTTAAATAATAAAAGTATATTTGTTTTAATGATATCTGCGTTAAAGAAATGGTTCTCGGAAAATAAATTAGCAAGTAGTACCTTGCTATTGTTCGGACTCATTTACTGTAGCATTTCACTTGTGAACCATTATAATTTCAGGACTGCAGCCCTTGATTTAGGGATGTTCAATCATGCACTTTATTCTTTTTCGCATGGAAAAATGAATCATTTCACACTTGATTTAGAGGCATTTGGTCCAGTTTATTTTGCCGATCACTTCTCTCCTATCACCTTGTTGTATGTTCCATTTTACTACATTTTTGGTTCTTGGACCTTGTTGATTATTCAAATTGCTGCCATTCTTTTTGGTGCTTGGGGAACGTATAAAGTAGCTCAGTTAAAGCTTCAGTTTACGCACAAACCTATTTTTATTCTGGTCATTTTCTTGGCGCAATGGGCCATTGTTTCAGCCTTATCCTTCGATTTCCACAATAATGTAATCGCAGCAATGTTCGTTCCTTGGCTCTATTATCATTATCTAAAAAAGGAAAAAGCGAAAGTCATTTTGTACTTCGTACTGATGCTCATGTGCAAAGAAAACATCGCATTATGGCTTGTTTTCATCGTAATTGGATTGATGCTGGAAAACGGTCTAAAACACTTCTTTAAAACATTTAAAACGTATTTAACATTTGAAATTCCTTTACTACTTTTCGCTGCAATTTACTTTTACATCATCGTAGGAAAAGTAATGCCAGCTCTTGGTGAAGGTCATGCAGTGAATCAAATTGCACGCTTTGGACATCTCGGAGATTCCATTGGTGAAATCATCAAATTCGTTTTTACGCATCCAATTGACACCTTCAAAATGTTCTTTGAAAGCACGATGGATGATCCAATTTCGTTTGGAATCAAAAAAGAATTACACTTGGTTATTTTATTTTCAGGTGGAATAGCACTTTTCTTGCGACCAGCCTATTTCGTTATGCTCATTCCAATTTATGCCCAAAAATTATTGGCTGCAGATTTTGGTTTCTGGGGAATCAGTGGTCAATATTCCATTGAATATACGCCAATTATTGCGCTTGCGTTTATTGATTTAATCAAAGTCTTACGCAATTGGAAATTCAAATCAGCCTTTATTAATTTGTCAGTAATTCTGGTAATTGGGACAAATTTGGTCACGCTTCGAACACGAAAAACACCTTGGTATGATCGAACAACATCGGATTTCACGAGCAAGATTCACTATTCTTCTGATGGTTTAAATGTTTCTTATTTACACGATGAACTCGCAAAAATACCAAGCGATATTCCACTTTCTGTAATGTCTTGCTTGGCTCCGCATTTAGCAAATCGCGATAGAATTTATCATTTCCCTGTGATTAAAGATGCTGAAATGATCGTACTTTTAAAAGACA
>JBDKHH010000361.1:0-5523 GCA_039797785.1 Bacteroidota bacterium
TTTTTAATGTAAGTGCTTCCCTTCCCGATTATATTGCCATCTTTCAACTTATCCAACAAAATATTTCCGAAATTAATCTCTGTACTTAGTTTTGAGGGAAACCACTTTTTATTATCAACCAAAGCATATTCTTGAACAATCAATACTTTCATTCCTGTAGTGTCTTCATACGGTGAAGCAGTAACTTTCTCAATCGCCCATCCATTTGTGTTGATGTACAATCGTCCCGTCATACCTTCAAAATTTCTTCCTTTACGCGGACGGTAGAAAATCGTAAACGTAGAATCTTGACCTACAACCGTCGTGTCTTCTAATATAAATAAGTAGCGTTTTGTTCCTCCGAATGCAATTGGGTTGATATAGGTTTTACCTAAAAGTTGAAATTGATTTTCATAGAAACTAAAACTTTGCATTTCGTTGGCAAATGTTGAAAAAGCTGGATCGGTAAAACCAGAAACTTTATAGGCTGTTATTTCTTCCTTGTCTCTTGAAGGCGGCATAAATGTTCGGATAGAAGCACTTTCGATCATGAATAAATACTGCTCAGTAAAAAACTTCTTCATTCGCAATAAGGTTGGATCACTCGTCGAATCTGAAATTGCGGCCACAGCATCTTCATTTACATCAAAAATGAATTTCGAATAACTTTCATAACGAAAAGCATCATTGTCGACTGGATTGTTCTTTTTTCTGTTTTCAATAGCATTATCAATAATTCGATGCGCTGGATTAATGCCTGGAACAACGTTCACTTCATTCAAACTTCTAAGCATTCCAACCAAATAAATTTCTCCATTTACAATGTCAGCAACATTCACAAGTGTATCTGTATATCCATAAACACGAATATCTAAGCGCGTTTCATTTCCTTTCAATAGAATTTTCCCATCGATATCCGCTAACGATGGTTCACCAACATCAGGCCGAACCTTTGCAAACGGAATCGGATCCTTGGTGAAATCATCTTTGATAAAAACGGTCGTTTGGGAAAATGTCTCTAGCGCAAAAAAGCACAGAACTAGTACAAGTAAATGTTTCATGAACTAAAAATAAGCTTTTCTGAACAATTTGTACTTTTTAACATCCAAACTATGCTCCATGTTCTATGTTCCATGCTCTTTTAGTATCTTTGATTCATGTCGCAATTCACCGATTCATGGAACATCTTCAAACACTTGACTTTTCGAAGAGCATGGAATCTCGTTTTGCTAAAATTATCCTATTGGTTTTCTCGATTAACACGAAAAGCAAACACGTGGGGAAAGCCTTTTTCACTTTCAATTGAACCAACAACAGCGTGTAATTTAGGTTGTCCCGAATGTCCAAGTGGTTTGAAACAATTTACGCGTCCAACTGGGAAATTGAACCTCGATTTACACGAAAAAATTCTTTCGCAAGTCAGTTCTTCTGTTTTCTACATCAATTACTATTTTCAAGGAGAACCTTTTTTACATCCACAATTTTTAGACTTGATTCGTCAAGCAAAAAAGCACAAGATTTATACGGCAACTTCAACCAACGCTCATTTCATCGATCAAAAGAAGGCGGAAGAAATCATCGATTCTGGCTTGGATCGTTTGATTATTTCGATTGATGGTTTAACACAAGAAACTTATGAAAATTATCGTGTTCACGGAAATTTGGCAAAGGTGATTGAAGCGAGTAAATTATTGATTGCAGCCAAGAAAGCAAAAGCATCACCTACCCCGCATTTAATATTTCAGTTTTTAGCCGTGAAACCAAATGAACATGAAATTCCAGCCATTTTCACCTTAGGAAATGAAATGGGAATTGATGAAGTGCGCATCAAAACGGCTCAAGTGTACGATTATGAAAATGGAAATCCGTTGATTCCAGAAAACGAAAAATATTCACGCTACAAACGCCAATCCGACGGTACGTATAAATTGAAATATGCAACTGGAAATCACTGTTGGCGTATGTGGTCCGGAAGTGTGTTGACGTGGGATGGAAAAGTTGTTCCTTGCTGCTTCGATAAAGATGCACAACACGTTCTCGGATCAATCGAAACAAGCAATTTCCAAACGATCTGGAAAGACAAAAAATACCACAATTTCAGACAAGCGATTCTAACGGGCCGCAATCAAATTGATATTTGCCAAAACTGCTCAGAAGGCGCTAAAGTTTTTCAGGATTAAAAAATCACGAAATTATCCTAAAAAAAAACGCCGCTATCACTAGCGGCGTTTTTATAAAATATATGAATTGCAACTTAATGCTCTTCTGCTTCTTCAAAAATTCTTTTTGGGCGCAATTGCTCGAATACTCCTAAGGAAATCCAGAAAGGAAGGATGAAACCCATTAAAAATAATAGCATCCAGAATGCCATTCCAAAAATCAAAAGAAATAATACGATACCGAAAACGCTCATTTTGTACTTATTTAATGTTCGAATACGGGGTAAAAATACTAAAATATTCAAATATGCAAGCAAAAATTCAGCGCTTTCACTTAAAAAGTTTCATTCCAAATAAGTCCATCTTTCGAAAATGAAAGATTTTCAAGGCCTTAAGCAAAACTCCTTGTTTTAAAAATCTTAGGTAGTCGAAATGTTACGTTAACATCAATTTTACTTTAGCAATCCCTTTTTCGGTATCACATGGCTAAAAAATAACTACTTTTGAGCTGCACTTGAAAGGACAATGTCTAAAGTTAAAAAGCATACATTATACGTCGACCAAGCATACGATTTTGATATGATCGGAATCTTATCGCATCACAACGATTATCGATTAGCGTGGGGACTAAATGAACAGCTTTCGATTCAATTGGTGAAAACAGACGAAGAGTTTGTGGTAGTCAACAAAAAAGGTGTTAAAGTTTCAAGCCACTCGATGTACGAATTCAAAGACCACGAAAACCTCATCGAATATTATTTAATTAAAAACAAGAGTCAAGGAAAATTCTTAATTCCAGAGAAACCAGCTGTCGATTACTTCTTATTTTTATACGAAAATCACATTTGGGACTTGGAGGACATTGTTTCAGAATTGAGACAAACGCCAAGCGTTTTAGGAGTTTACACCTTCGACCCAGAAGAATTCGATTCAACCGAAAATTTAGTTTTCAATTGAGTTGAATTCAAACAAACCTGAAAAGGAAAATTAGAATATGAAAAAAACAAAAATAGTTGCAACACTCGGGCCCGCATCAAGCGACAAAGAAGTGTTACGTCAAATGTTTTACGCAGGATTAAACGTTTGTCGTTTAAATTTTAGTCATGGTTCACACGAAGACCATGCAGCTGTTGTGAAAACAATTCGTGAATTGAACGAAGAAACAGGATTGAATGTGGCGATTTTAGCCGATTTACAAGGTCCTAAAATTCGTACAAATGAAATGGAAAACAATGGCGTTGAATTAATCAACGGTTCAATTGTAACCATTGGAACTGAAAAAATTCTAGGAACAGCTGATCGTTTCTCTATCAACTACGCAAAATTGCCGCAAGATGTGCAAGCAGGTGAGCGTATTTTGTTGGATGATGGGAAATTAGCATTGGAAGTTGTTTCAACAGATGGTGCGTCTGAATTCAAAGCGAAAGTGATTCACGGTGGAATTCTTTCCTCTAAAAAAGGAGTGAATTTTCCAAACACACGCATTTCGATGCCGTCGTTGACAGAGAAAGATTTAATTGATTTAGATTTCGCTTTAGAGCAAAATGTGGATTGGATTGGTTTATCGTTTGTTCGTTCAGGACGCGATATTATCGAATTGAAACACATCATTGCGAATAAAAAATGTAAAGCGAAAGTTATCGCTAAAATTGAAAAACCAGAAGCGATTGACGATATCGACGCGATCATCAAAGAAAGTGATGGTTTAATGGTTGCACGTGGAGATCTTGGTGTAGAAATTCCTTATCAAAATGTTCCAATCATCCAAAAAATGTTGATCAACAAATGTATCATTCATGCAAAACCAATTATTGTGGCAACACAAATGATGGAAAGTATGATTACGAACATTACACCAACACGTGCGGAAGTAAATGATGTTGCGAATGCTGTTTTAGACGGTGCAGATGCTGTGATGTTATCAGGCGAAACGTCAGTTGGTAAATTCCCAATTGAAGTTATCAAAACGATGACAAACATTGTGACTGAAATGGAGAAATTTGATGGAATCTACAATAAAGAAGAAATTCCAGATAAAAATCAAGCGCGTTTCATTACAGATTCGATTTGTTTTAATGCATGTCGTTTGTCTCAACGTGTTGAAGCAGATGCCATTTTAACGATGTCATTCTCGGGTTATACGGCTTATAAAATTGCGTCTCAACGTCCGAAATCAACGATTTACGTCTTCACAAGTAACAAACAAATTCTAACACAATTGAACCTTGTTTGGGGTGTGAAAGCCTTCTTCTATAACAAACAAATCAGTACCGATCACACGATTGCAGACATCAAGTATTTGTTAAAAAAGGAAGGATTGTTGAAAGAAGGAGATTTAGTTATTAATATTGCATCTATTCCTTTAGAAGATTTAGGAAGCTCTAACATGTTAAAACTGAGTTACGTAGAATAATAATGACCAAAACCTTAATTGTAAACATATTCACTGTTTTCTTTTCATTCGTTTCATTTGCTTGCACGGTAGATGTAACGATTTTGGAAGGAACGTCGATTTCCTTTTGCCCGGAATCAGGTGGTACGATAAATGCTAGTCCCGGATTTGTTGCATATGCTTGGACTGGTCCACAAACCGGTTCAACCGCAAGTCTTACCCCTACAGTTTCAGGACAATATGTTGTCACTGCAATTGATGGAATTGGATGCGTGTCAACAGCTACAATCGATGTGATAATCTATCCCTCAGCTGCTGGAGCAATTTCCTCAAGCGAAGGTTTAATTTTGTGTCCTAGCAGCGCAGGTTCGACGCTTAGTACAACACCGAGTTTCACTTCCTATTTATGGAGCACAGGTTCAACATCACCGAGTATTTTAGTAACGCAAGATGGAACGTATTCATGTCAATTTATAGACGGGAACGGTTGTACTGGAAATGCTCAAATAACGATCAGCGTTCCAAACTTTAGTTTGAATCCAACAGGAACGGTGAATGTTTGCGACGGTACAGCGGCGACGCTTATTGCAACAGGTGGTGGAACTTATTTATGGTCGACTGGTGAAACAGGTTCAACTATTGTTGTATCTCCAACGCTAACAACGAATTATTCTGTAACCATAACAAATGGAAGTTGTGTTGAAACATTGAGTCAGACTGTCAATTTTTTAGACCTACCAACTGACACAATTAAAAATGTATTCTATATTGCTCCTGGTGAAGTAGTTTTTATCAACGGTCCAGATGATTATGAATCGTACACATGGTCTCCACAAGATTATTTATCGACTCCAACATCTCAAGGAACGGTTTACAATGGAATGCAGACGGCAACTTACAATGTAGCTTCTATCAGTGAAAATGGTTGTATGCGCAATGATATGATTTCAATTTATTTGATTGAATTATCAATTCCGAATGCTTTTTCACCGA
>JBDKHH010000362.1:0-2977 GCA_039797785.1 Bacteroidota bacterium
TGATTGCGCTTTCGCATTTGATAAACAATTAAAAAGAGTCGATTTCCCAACATTCGGAAGTCCAACGATTCCACATTTTAAAGCCATTCTACTAAATTTTGCACAAAGATAATTATTCGCACGGAATACGTAGTTTGATGAGCGCTTGAATTGTAAAGATTTGAACGATTTATACAATCAAGAATTTGAAAATGTGTAGAAAGCATAAAACAAATCAATTGTTATCTTTGAAACCTACAATTCAATTTCTGCAAAATGAAACACATTCAGCTTATCATTCTTATCGCTTTATCTTTTAGGCTTTCAGCACAAACGAACGATTCCATTTTTATTCGTTCCATATACAACGAGGCACTGTCAAATGGACAATCGTATGAAGATTTGCGACACTTGTGTAAGGATGTTGGTGCACGTTTATCGGGATCTGCAGAAGCACAGATGGCTGTAGAATGGAGCGAACGCACAATGCAGAAATATGGATTCGACAAGGTTTATTTGCAAGAAATTAAAGTTCCTCATTGGGAACGTGGAACAACCGAAAGTGGTTGGATTCGCACTAAAAAAGAAGGATTGATCAAAGTCCACATGTTGGCGTTGGGCGGTTCAATTGGCACAGATGGATTATTAGAAGGTGACATTGTTGAATTCAAACATTTGGATGAATTGAAAAAAGCAAAACGTTCACAGGTGGAAGGCAAAATCGTGTTTATCAATCAACCAATGGATCAACAGCAAATTAATACGTTTAAAGCTTATGGTGGATGTTATGCTATTCGTGGAAATGGAGCTGTAGAAGGCGCGAAATTAGGTGCAAAAGCAGTTATTATTCGTTCAATTGGAATGCCAATCGACCAACATCCTCACACAGGTTCCATGCATTACGAAGATAGCATTGAACGCATTCCAGCAGCAGCAATTTCAACGGAAGATGCAGAAAAATTGTCTCAATTGTTGAAAAATGGAAAAGCAGAATTTGTAATGGAGATGGATTGTCGTGTTTATCCAGATGCCACAAGTTACAATGTTATAGCTGAAATAACAGGTGAAAACACAAATGAAATCATCACATTTGGAGGACATTTAGATTCGTGGGACACAGGTGAAGGGGCGCACGATGATGGTTCTGGAGTGATTCATTGCTTGGAAGCCTTGCGCATTTTGAACGAATTAAAATACAAACCAAAACATACCTTGCGCGTTGTCTTTTTTATGAATGAAGAAAACGGAAACATGGGAGGAAAATCCTATGCTACTTGGTCGAAAGAAAAAGGTGAAAAACAAATTGCAGCATTGGAAAGTGATCGTGGCGGATTTGCTCCACGCGGATTTAATTGTGATGGTTCGAACGATTTTGTTTCTTTACTTCAAACGTTCGCACCTCAATTCAAACAATATGATTTACATGAATTTGAAAAAGGATATGGTGGTGTTGATATCTCACCATTGAAAGAAGCGTTTCCTGGAATTCCATTGTTCGGTTTTGTTCCTGATTCTCAACGCTATTTTGATTTTCACCATGCTCCAAGTGATGTTTTTGAAAGCGTAAACAAGCGCGAATTAGAACTTGGATGTGCTGCTATTGCTTCGATGGTTTATCTTTTGGACAAAAACTTGTAAAACTTTGAACACTGCCTGTTGATAAAAAGCAGCGCAATTCACCTGTTTTTTTCATCAAAAGACCTAATTTTGCAAAATATAATATGTTCACGCATCGATAGTGGTGCATACTACAAGGAAAATTAATTGATATGGTTCAAGACATTTTTGAAAAAATCAAAAGCAACAGAGGTCCAATCGGACAACACGCAAAAGAATCTCACGGATACTTTACTTTCCCAAAATTAGAAGGACCTATCGGACCTCACATGATTTTTAGAGGAAAAAAACGTTTGAATTGGAGTTTAAATAACTACCTAGGATTGGCTGACCATCCTGAAGTTCGTAAAGCGGATGCGGAAGCTGCTGCTGAATTCGGTTTCGCAGCACCAATGGGAGCACGTATGATGAGTGGAAACTCTAATTACCACGAACAATTAGAAGCTGAATTAGCTGCTTTCGTTGAGAAAGAAGATTCAATTTTGGTGAACTTCGGTTACCAAGCGATGGTTTCTGCAATTGATTGTTTGGTAGATCGTCGTGATGTTATCGTTTACGATGCTGAATCTCACGCTTGTATCCTTGACGGAGTTCGTTTACACAGTGGGAAACGTTATGTTTTCAAACACAACGATATCGAAGATTGTGAGAAGCAATTGGTTCGTGCTACAAAATTAGCTGAGAAACAAGGTGGCGCAATTTTGGTAATCACTGAAGGTGTTTTCGGAATGCGCGGTGACCAAGGTAGATTAAAAGAAATCGTTGATCTTAAGAAAAAATTTGATTTCCGTTTATTTGTTGATGACGCTCACGGTATTGGTACATTAGGTGCTACTGGTGGTGGAACAGGACAAGAACAAGGATGTCAAGATGGAATCGATATTTACTTCGGTACATTTGCTAAATCTTTCGCTTTAATTGGTGGATTTATCGCATCTGACGAGCAAGTAGTTGAATACTTACGTTACAACATGCGTTCTCAAATTTTCGCGAAAGCGTTACCATTACCTTTAGTAAAAGGAGCTTTGAAACGTTTGGAGTTAATGCGTACAAAACCTGAATTGAAAGACAACTTGTGGAAAATCACAAATGCACTTCAAAAAGGATTGGTTGAAAACGGATTCGAAATTGGTGAAACGAACACATGTGTTACGCCAGTTTACATGAACGGTTCAATTCCAGAATCTACAAACTTGATTTATGACTTACGTGAAAATTACAATATTTTCTGTTCAATGGTTGTTTATCCAGTTGTGCCAAAAGGAATGATTATTCTTCGTTTGATTCCAACTGCGGTTCATACCTTAGAAGATGTTGAATACACGCTTGAGTGTTTCTCAAAAATTGTTGGGAAGTTGAAGGCGGGTGAGTATATGTCAGA
>JBDKHH010000363.1:0-5555 GCA_039797785.1 Bacteroidota bacterium
CATCATCACCTTGTTTGTATACTGTGTAATTTAACATCTGTTCTATTGGTCACAAGATACGATTAATAAAATCAACTATGCAAGAAGCACGTGAAACCGTATTAATTGAAAGAACAAAAGAAGGAACCATAAGTTCAAAATTTCATATCAAAAAACGAAAATTCGTCGTTAAAGAATTAGTTTTTCACGCTTTGAGCTCATGATATTTTGCTGTGAAATAATGCTTTGCATCTTCCATATACGCATGAAAACATGCTTCAATTTCCGCACGGTGACTTAAAAAAACCGTTGATGCTTCTGATAATTTATTTGGAAAGGTGATGCGCGAACCAACTCCTTGGGAGGCTTTGACAAGACCTTCGAATTCAGGGTAATAATTCATCCATTTTTTTTCCTTCATTGCTGTAATCAGAGATTGAAAGTTTGGAGAAAAGGAATCCCAATGTTGCGGCGTGTAAGCATAAAATCGATCTAAGAAGCTGAAATATTCTTCGGAATGGTAGTCTTTCCAATGAATGGCTAATAAATGGTCGAAAAACAAATCAATCGCAATTCCAGTTACTTTGGGTAATTCAGGATACAATTTATGCATCAGTTCTAGTACAACTGGATGATGATCGATATAATTGTCAATTGAACGATGTAGAGTAATTCCTGTTTGAACAATTTCTGGAAACCGAGAGTAATCGCTTCCTTTGACATGATCACCAAAGAGATTGGCATACATCAACTCGAGATTATTATTGGAGAAATAAATGTGTCCTAAAAAATTCATAGTTGAAAAGTACAAAATTTAGGACAAAAAAAATCCCATCTACAAAAGCAGATGGGATCTATTTTTAATATTCGTCCTCGTTGAAAAGAAAATCTTCACGAGATGGATAATCCGGCCAAATTTCTTCGATGCTTTCGTAAATATCACCTTCGTCCTCCAAGTCTTGTAAATTTTCTACTACTTCAAGAGGAGCTCCAGTTCTAATTGCGAAGTCAATTAATTCATCCTTAGCCGCAGGCCACGGAGCGTCTTCCAGATAGGATGCCAATTCTAAAGTCCAGTACATCTTTCCTCTTTTTAATGGTTAATTTTGCGCAAAAGTAATTTTATTTTCAAACTTTCCAAATTTGCAGGCTAAAAGATTGAAATTCTTTTATTAACAATTTGAATGTTTTACATTCTTGGTTGCCAAGGTTGCTCAATCGCACCAAGGTCTAAGGTGATTTTTCGACTTAAAACGAATAAATAATCACTCAAACGGTTCACGTAAGAAATAACCAAATCTGCAACAAATTCATGTTGGTTTAAATCGACAATAATGCGTTCTCCTCTTCGGCAAACACAGCGTGCAACATGGCAAAAAGAAACAGTTTGATGTCCGCCAGGAAGTACAAAATTCTTCATTTCAGGCAACACCTCTTCCATTTCATCCATCCATTTTTCAAGCACTTCGATATCCGAAGCATGTAAATCTGGAATTTTCATTGTTGATTTTTCTGGATCTGCTGCTAAACTTGAACCGATGGTAAACAATCGATCTTGAATTTCTATCAATTGTTTTTTGTAGTGCTCATGAATTTCTTGATCGCGAACCAACCCAATGTATGAATTCAGTTCATCGATTGTTCCGTAAGCTTCAATGCGCAATGAACTTTTTAATATTCTAGTTCCACCAATTAATCCTGTGGTGCCGTTATCGCCTTTTTTTGTGTAAATTTTCATTGTTACTTTTTAAGTTCTTTCAGCTGTTGCTTTAATTCTTCTATGTGTGCTTTTTTTGCTTGAAGTCGTATGTTTTTCGCCGTTACGGTGTAGAATCGATGTACATTTTCAAGATAATTTAACTGAAATTCAATCCACTCAATTTCTGACATTGTTTGACCATAGTTTTCTAATTCAACGCGCAATTTATTTGCAACCGTAAAATAGTCAGCTCTACCTAAATAATCGTGGTCTGCATCACACATGATTTGTTCCAATAGATTACTAGGTTTTGTATTCGAAGCGGTTGAGGCAATAATTGATCGCACAACATTGATGTGTTCTTCAGAATAACCGAATTTTGGAAGTGAATTTTCAGCCATTGTGATTCCAAATGGTTCGTTATGGTGATATTCAACAACAAATCCTGCATCATGGTATAGAACTGCTGTGCGCAATAATTGAATTGATTCTTCATCCAATCCTTCTAAACGAGCAAAACGCATTGCTGCTTTTTCAACATTTAAAGTGTGCGAAATGTCGTGGTAAACAACTTCATCTGGCAAAAGAGCTTTCAGACGATTCACGATATCCATCCGCATATGTAGAAAATCGATAGGCGAGAGTCCACACTTTTTGCGTAATTCTGTCGACGCTAGTTTACCTTCTCCATATAAACAATGTTCAACTTTGATATCTTTCAAATAGAACATTTCAATATCGCCGCCTCGTTTGTGAATAGAAACCGATCCACGATCTTCCAAGTTCATATAGGTTTCGACTTCGTTCGCGATATTATTGGTAATGGTAATATACCCAGGAATTGAACCTGATTCGGCTCGCGCGGCGATGTTTACAGAATCACCCCAAACATCAAAACTGATTTTACTCGTTCCAATAATTCCAGCCACCAATGGACCTTTGTGAATTCCAATGCGTACTTCCCAGAAATCACGATTCATCGCGACGGCAATATCTTTTTCGGTTTGCATGAAATCACGAATTTCAATTGCTGCAAGACAAGCGCGAATCGCCGCTTCAGGATTATGCTCCGTAACACCAGCAAGAGCCATGTAGGCATCTCCAATGGTTTTAATTTTTTCAAGTTTATAGCGGTCCATTATTTCATCAAATGTGGTGAAATAATATTCCAATTTTTTAAGTAAATGAATTGGATTAATATCCCTAGATTTCATAGAGAAATCAACAAAATCGGTAAAAAGCACAACTCCATCATCGTAACGTCGTGGAGAGAATTTATTATTTGATTTTAATTCATTTAAAACAGTTGTCGGGAAAATGTTGTTCAACAACTGGTTAATGCGCTGATCTTTGTGATATAGTGATTTGAAAACTTCAATTTTTGCCCGAATCAAATTTGGATTAAAGGGTGTTGTTATATAATCGACAGCGCCTTCATTTAAACCTCTAACCATTCGTGCTCCAGAAGCTGAATCGGCAGTTACAACAATTTTATAGGTGTTACGATCTTGAGAACCTTCTTTCAGGGTTTGCAATATTTCTAATCCTCCAGAATATGGATCATCAATATTGATCAATAATATTCCAATGTCTTTTTGTTGTAAAATAGGTAAAGCATCATGAATAGATTCAGCAATTAGAACATTATTTCCCCCACCTGTGAGGATTTCCTTCAAGCCTTTTTGATTTTTTTCGTTATCATCGATTATCAAAATATTGATAAATCGTTCCATATTATGCTGCTTATTTGACTTTAAAAATAACGAAAGGCGGATAAATTCCTAGTAATTTTCCGATTTTACTGAAAGAAATTTGTCAATAGCCGATTGAACGGGAATTGTGACTTTTTTATAGTCTAATATTCGCTGTATAACGCCATCCACTATCGCATCAGGGCAAGAAGCACCAGATGTTATGATAATTGTTAATGGTTCAGTTGAATTTAAGTTGAAATCTATTGATTCCAATTCATGCGTATGTATATTGAATGAGTTGATTTTCTGATTACTCAACAATTCTTCTTTGTCCTTAATGAAATAAGTTGTGAATTTTTGTTCTAACAATTCAACTAAATGGGTTGTGTTTGAACTATTATAGCCTCCGACAACGATTGCAAAATCGGCTTCCTTTTCCAATAATCCATTGGTTGCTGATTGGTTGTCGTTTGTTGCATAACACAAGGTGTCGCGTGTATCCGCAATATGGTTTTTAATGGTGTCATTGCCATATTTTTGAATCATAACATCACGTAAATAGTCCGTAATTTCTTGTGTTTCTGTTGCCAACATTGTTGTTTGATTCACAACTCCAATTTTAGTCAAATGCAGTTCGGGATGAAATCCTTCAGAATATTTTCCTTCGAAATGTTCATAAAATGAATCAATGGTGCGTTTACCTAAAATGATGTCACTTAAAAATTGTGCTTCGTTTAAATTTTTAAGAATTAACGCAGGTGCATTTTCACGACTATGTGAAAAAGTTGCACGTGTTTCTTCATGATTGTGCTTACCGTGAATAATGATTGTATGATCATCAGATCCTAACTTTTCAGATCTGTTCCATACTTTTTCTACAAACGGACATGTGGTATTGTATTTTGAAACATTTACGCCAATTTCTGTCAGAATTTTTTCGATTTCTAGTGTTGTTCCAAATGCAGGAATGATGACAATATCTTCTGGCGTAAGCGATTCCCAAGGAATTAATTGTTGACCTTTTGTGTCTTGAATAAATTGTATTCCATGACCCACCAAATCTTCATTGACAGCAGGATTATGAATCATTTGACTCAAAAGAAAAATGCGTTTTCGTGGATTTTCCGCAATTGCTTGATAAGCTATTTCAATTGCATTTTCGACCCCGTAACAGAACCCAAAATGACGTGCGATGTAAAAACGAATTGTTCCAAAGTCCAACAAACTTGGCGTGAAATCCTTTTTACGCGGATCTTCAAGTTTTCTTTTCGCTTTCACTTGACTAATTATCGGCGAACGATAGAATTCTGGAATTTCGAATTTTTTCATTGTGTTTGTTTGGTCTATAAACGTTTTATTTTACTGAATGTTTAATCTTTTTTAAAATCACTAAAAGATTTTCATCTTTCACTAGTTTAAATTCCTTGGAGTCAATAAGTTCTTTGATTTTTTTGTCGAAATCTTCCTTGTTGAGAGGGTAGAACGAACGTTTGTCCTTTAAAACCACAATCATTTCAGCATCTTTTATCACAGGAAAATGATAAATCTTATCGCGATTAGCCAAGTGTGGTGCCAAACAAGACATCACTGATAGCGGAATGTCACTTGGAATCTTTGCTAATTCTTTGTGTAAATAAGAAACATTTAAACCATCAGAAGAATAGTGTATTTTACTCGTGAAATCAGAAGTTGTTCGATCGTACCAAGGCGTTTTACGTGTTCGAAGCGTGACCAAATTTGTTCCAATCACCAGAATTACTGACAAATAAATGAAGACAGATTTGAATTTCCAATTGCGTAAGACTTTGATTAAATCAATAAACGCAAGCGCGATAATTGGCGTATATTCAATGGAATATTGACCACTGATTCCCCAGAAACCAAAATCTGCAGCCAATAATTTTTGGGCATAAATTGGTATGAGCATAATAAAATAAGCAGGTCGTAAGAAAAGAGCAATTCCACCTGAAAATAAAATAACCAAGTGCAATTCTTTTTTGATTCCAAACGAAATTGGATCATCCATCGTACTTTCAAAGAACATTTTGAAGGTGTCAATTGGATGTGTAAAAACGAATTTGATGATTTCACCAATGGAATCTCCAAGATGTCCAAAGCGTGCAATTTGATTCACCGCATGACCTTCACCAAGTGCTGGCATTACTTTTCCGACAATGATGTAA
>JBDKHH010000364.1:0-3567 GCA_039797785.1 Bacteroidota bacterium
TCCCTGTCTGCGCTGGAGGCTACGATAGGCAGGTAGTTACTAGTCACCAGTCACTAATCACCAATCACCAATCACTAGTTACTAGTTTCTAACTTCTATACTATATTTGTAAAAAAATCTATCATGAAAAAAATTCTATACCTTTTATTTCTCCTTTTCACTGTTCAATTGAACGCTCAGTTACTTCCTGAAAAATACAATTCCTTGATGGAGGAAATGTGGGAAAAGAACTATAAAGAAAAGTTGAAGTTTTTGGATAAGAAATTCAAAGGGAATGAGAAAGATCCTTGGTATTATTGGTTCAAGGCGGATGTATATGGCATGGAAGGGGATGATGCGAATGCGCGTTTGTGTTATGAAAAATCGGTTGAAGTAGATCCGACTTTTGCAGCGGGTTATGGAAGTTATGCGCGTTACCTTGTAAATAACGTTGATGGCGATTTCGAAAAGGCGGTTGAATTAAGTACCAAAGCAATCGAATTGGATCGAACAGAATTCTATTATTACATTGATCGAGCAGAAGCTTATTTGAAGTTAAAAAAATACGATGAAGCCCTTTCAGATGCGTTTTTCTATATCGATCAGGATGGAGTTTTCGTTTTTGTTGGTCAAATAGTCCTCATCAATTGTTACATTGAGCAGAACGATCAAGCGAAGTTGAAAGAATTATTGATGTCATTTGCAGTCAACGAAATTGATTTCATGGCTGGACCAGAATTGGCAACAACGATAGGTAATTATTATCTTTCGTATGGAGATCAAGAGCGAGCTTGTGGAGCCTTTCGCGTTGCAGCAGAAAACTATGATATGTTAGGAGGAGAGGCGCCAAACGACTTTCAGGAGAAATTAAAAAAATGTGAATAGTTCAACACCTTCAGGGTTAGACAATCTCTGCTCTCCGCCGAGGAGGATTGGTTTTCTCATCTCGACTCACTCAGCTCATAGTAGATTTATTTTTGAGGATTTAATTTTCTTGCTAAAATTCAGGTTTAATCAACAACCCTGAAGGGGTTGAAGAATTGTACCCAAAACTAGAGATACAAACGAACAACCCTGAAGGGGTTGAATAATTACCTCAAAAATTATATTTTCTCAACCATTTTTTGTAAATTCAAGTAAATATTATCTTTTACAAATATGGGAACCTACACTCAAATCATTTATCAAATTGTGATTGGAACACGCTATCGCGAGAAAGTACTTACAAAAAACAATCGTGAAGAACTTTTCAAATTTATCAATGGAATTTTGCAAAATAAAAAATGTGTACTGTATCAAGTGAATGGTGTGGAAGATCACATTCACATTGTAACACATATTCATCCAACTGTAGCACTGGCATCTTTGGTTAAAGACATAAAATTGGCCTGTTCTCTTCACATTAAAGAGAATAACTTATTTCCACACTTCAGAGGTTGGCAAGATGGGTATGGAGCCTTTACTTATTCATTGAAGGAAAAAGATCGATTGATTGCTTATGTTCAAAACCAAGAAGAACATCATAAGCGAAAAACGTTTTTGGACGAGTATAAAAACTTACTTGAAACTCACACTATTAAATTTGAAGAGAAGCATTTACCATAAAATCTTATTGAAATTATAGTATTTAGAAAGTAATGTTTAATGAAAGGACATTCAACCCCTTCAGGGTTGTGGGGTGTTGGGTAAAGCTTTTAGTATGAATGTTCAACCCCTTCAGGGTTGGAAAAATCTTTGCTCCATGTCTGCATTGGAGGCTACGACGGGTAGGTCGGCTCTAGATTCTCTGCGCCATGTCGGATTGGTTTACTAAGCGCGACTCACTCAGTTCATAGTAGATTTATTTTTGAGGATTTAATTTTCCTGAAAATTTGGGTTTAATCGAACAACCCTGAAGGGGTTGAAGAATCGTACCCAAAACTAGAGATACAAACGAACAACCCTGAAGGGGTTGAATAATTACTTCAAAAATTATATTCTCTCAACCATTTATTGATTTGTAACAATAAATCTAATCGTAGGGACGCCGATTTATCGCGTCCCGATGTAATTTGATTTTCTGAATTAAATATTTCTCCCCAAAATAGTTTGGATCAAAGGTGAATTATGAATCACAAATCACAAATCATGAATCACCCTGTCTGACGACAGGCAGGAAATCATGAATCACCGTGTCTGCCGACAGGCAGGACTCATCCGTTCATCACTTCCGCATCAACAAACTCAATTACCAGAAATTTTGTATCTTTATCTTCTTCCTCCTCACCGTTCTAACTTCTATCCGCCGCGGCGGACTAAATTCTAACTCTAAATTCTAGTGAAACATCTGTTCGTGCTTCTTCTCTTCTTCTCCCTTGGTCTTCGCTCGATGGCGCAGGAAAAAGCGCGTTTGTTTGAAGATTATACCAAATGCTACACGGGATTCTTGTCGGCGAAAGGTGATACGCTTTGGCCAGCGCAATTTGAGCAGGTACATGTTACATCGTACAATGAGTTCTTAAACGATTATTGTTGGGTGGCAAAATACAAAGGGTATTGGGGTGTACTAGATCGCTCGGGGAAAAACATTATTCCCTTTGAATACGAGGAGATAGCTGAGGGGGCAAACCAATCCGAATTTATCTTTCATAAAAACGGGAAGGTGGGAGTTGTTTCACGAATTGGTGCCGTTGTGGTGGAAGGAACCTACGATGAAATTGAAGTGTATCCTTTTGTGAATCGAACGTATTATCACCTAAAAAAAGATGGATTGGTTGGACTCATGAATGAGGAACATCGCTTGTTGTTTTCGCCAAGGTATATGCACATCGAACTCTTAGGCAATCCAGATGCATCGAAGTACGATGGGTCAAATTATATCATTGCTTACGATACCATTGGAGCTTACTTAATTGATACACTTGGAAACAAAGTAATCAAGGAACAATTTCATGAAATTCGACAAGAACGAGTTCGCGTGGGGTGTGACACCTGGACCTATTGCTTTTTAACCTATGAACCCGCTGGTAAGACAACCATTTACGATGCGAAAGGCAGAAAACTAATATCCGAAACTTTTGATGATGTTTACTTCAATACAGTGTATGGTGAAGGCTGTTCAACGATTGGAACCTATGCGTTTTGCAAGTCAGCGAAGGGAAAAGAGTTATTGAATGTTATTACTGGCCAGCGTTCCAAGGTCTATGCTGATTTGACTTTTTTAGGGAATTATCACCTGTATTCGAACAAAAAAATAAACCAAGGTAAAAAGACCATCCGACCAATCTTCGGTATCTTGAATCAAGATTTGGAAGAAGTACCCATTCATTCAAACTATCCTTTTGCGATGTTCAATGAACGTGGATTTGCCTCACCAAACGCGGCTTATTTCTTCGCTGAAATAGAGGATTCACACAAAAAAGTAATCTTGGATTCAAGCATCGTTGTCATAACAGAATACAAGAAAGATGAGCGTTATACAGGCGAAAAGAAAGGACGTAAAAGTAATTATTACGGCTTGTTGAACTACAAAACAGGTGAGCGCATTGTGCCCCAATTTCATCAAGTATATCGATTAGAGTTGGACGGAAAATCCTATTTCTGGACCAT
>JBDKHH010000365.1:0-4439 GCA_039797785.1 Bacteroidota bacterium
GTTCTAATCCACGTTCTTTCAATAAGCTAATTGCTGCTTCGAACGCAATGAAATCTCCCATTTTTGCCATGTCAATTCCATAACAATCTGGGTAACGAATTTGTGGTGCAGATGAAACAACAACAATTTTCTTAGGATCTAAACGATCTAAAATACGTAAGATACTTTGTTTTAAAGTAGTTCCACGAACAATTGAATCATCGATAACAACCAAATTATCTTGGTGGCGTTTAACACTTCCGTATGTAATATCGTATACATGCGCAACTAAATCGTCACGTGAATCATCTTGCGTAATGAACGTGCGAAGTTTAGCATCTTTGATGGCAATTTTTTCAATGCGCGCTCGCTGATAAATAATTTCGCTTAATTGTTCTTCCGTAATATTTGATCCTAACGCTTTGATAGCTGCGAATTTTCGATCATTCAAATAATCTTCCAATCCTTTGATCATTCCATAAAAGGAAACTTCAGCAGTATTTGGAATAAATGAGAATACCGAATTATCTAAATCATGACCAATTGCATCCAAAACTTGAGGAACAACGTGTTTACCCAACATGATGCGCTCGTTGTAGATTTCAATATCGTTTCCACGAGAGAAGTAAATACGCTCAAATGAACATTTTAACGCTTCAGTTGGTTCGTTGATCAACGTTTCTTTAACAGTACCGTTTTTGCGGATAATCAAAGCGTGACCAGGAGTTAATTCACGAACTTGCTCACTTTTTAAGTTGAAAGCAGTTTGAATAACAGGACGTTCAGAAGCAACAACAGCAACTTCATCATCTTCATACCAATAGGCAGGACGAATACCAGATGGATCTCTCAAAACGAAAGCATCACCATGACCAAATAAACCAGCCATTGCGTATCCACCATCCCAGTCAGAAGAGGCACGTTTTAATATTTTTTCAATGTCAATTTTTTCAGCAATACGATCGTAAATCTCCGCATTTGCATACCCTTGTGGTTTTAATTGACTGTATAAATCTTCATTTTCTTCATCTAAGAAGTGACCAATCTTTTCAAGAACAGTAACCGTATCAGATTTTTCTTTTGGATGTTGACCAATTTCAACAAGCACATCGAATAATTCATCAACATTCGTTAAGTTGAAATTTCCTGCAACTACTAAATTGCGTGTTATCCAGTTGTTTTGACGCAAAAATGGGTGACAACTTTCAATCGAATTTCGTCCGAATGTACCATAGCGTAAATGTCCTAAAAACAATTCACCAGTAAATCCAGCATGTTTTTTCAAGTAGTTTACATCTTTCAACATTTTTGGATCTTCCTCTTCAATTTGTTTGAAGCGTTGATTGATATAATCAAAAATATCCTGAATTGGCTTTGAATCGATTGAACGGTAACGCGAAATGTAACGCTCCCCTGGTTGCATGTCTAATTTAATGTTAGCAACGCCAGCTCCGTCTTGTCCACGGTTGTGTTGTTTTTCCATTAATAAATGCAGTTTATTTAGCCCGTAAAATGCTGATCCATATTTATCTAGGTAATACTGAAGGGGCTTCTTTAATCGAAGAAGTGCTATACCGCACTCATGTTTTATTGCGTCACTCATGTGCCTAACTACTGAATTGAGGTGCAAATTTACGGTTTTTATTAAACCGATTTAACGAAAAAAACATAAAGTTTTTAGAAAGTAAAGCAACCATCCAGTAACTTTTTGAGTTTTACTCGGTAGAAGCTATTTAACTGTTGAAGATATTGATTCAACGGTTTTTATAAGTGCGTGATTTATTGTATATTCGGTGATTCGAGATGAGAGGTTTACTAATCATATTTTTTTGTTTTTTAACGGCTTTTTTAGGTCGTACACAAAACGTGTGGTTGCACCCGAATGTTGGTCAATGGGATAAGGAAATCATTTATACAGTTGACATGGCAAGTGGACATCTGTACGTTGATCAAAAAGGATTCACTTACGTTTTACACGATGCGATGGCGCACAAACACGATGGGGAAGAGCATTCGGCGGAAGAGCATGATGATAAAATACACGCACAAGTTGTAAAATCACATTTCCTGAATTCATCTTGGCAAGGTCAAAAGACGGAAGGTTCTAAAAGCGACTTTTACAGAAATTATTTCATTGGAAATGACGAATCGCGCTGGAAATCGAATGTAAAGAGTTGTGCTCAAACGACCTTAAATGAGTTTTATCCCGGAATTGATTTACAGTTGGATGGAAGTTCAAACCGATTGAAATATTCTTTCAAAGTAAAACCGGGTATTGACGCATCTTTAATAAAATGGAATGTTGACGGTGCAAATCGTGTGTACATCGAAGAGAATCAACTGCATATCGTAACTGATTTTGGTGAAATTGTAGAAGACAAACCAATTGCTTGGACAGAAAAAGAAGGTAAGAAAAGGTTTGTAGATGTTGAATACCATTTAACTTCAGAAGGCTTAACGTTTCTTTTCCCGAATGGTTATGATGAAACGGCTGAATTAGTTATTGATCCATATTTGGTGTTTTCTAGTTTCACTGGTTCAACAATGGATAATTGGGGAATGACAGCAACTCCTGATTTACAAGGGAATTTGTATGCTGGAGGAATTGTTTTTGATCAAGGAGGAGCTTATCCGGTTACATCAGGAGCCTTTGATATGACCTTTAATGGTGGAAATGCCTACACATATACGTTCCAGCAGAATACATATTCGATGACTGGTTTTGATATCGCATTATCAAAGTTCAATTCAACTGGTTCGACATTGATCTATTCAACCTATTTGGGAGGAACAGGCAATGAAGCGCCACACAGTTTGGTGACAGATGAGAATAGCAATTTATTTGTAATGGGCGTAACAGGATCTGGTAATTATCCCATTGTTGCTGGATGTTTTGATGCTACATTCAATGGCGGTCCTAATGTTTCTGAAAATGAATTGGGTTATCCAGCAGGCGCCGATATTTTTGTTTCTAGATTTAACGTTAGTGGAACTGCTCTTGTAGGATCGACTTTTGTTGGTGGTTCAGGTACAGATGGGGTGAATATTGGTATTCTGAATTATAATTATGGCGATTCCTTTCGAGGAGAAATTATTGTGAACAATGGATTTGTGTATGTTTCAAGTACTACTCAATCCTCTAATTTCCCAACGTTGGCACCATCTCAAGGAGCTTTGAGTGGCGCGCAAGATGCGGTTATTTTTAAAATGAACAGTTCGTTGAATGCCATGTCTTGGTCAACCTATTTTGGTGGCACTGGATTGGAAACGGGAAATTCATTACAATTGGCAAGTAATGGAAATGTCTATGTTGCAGGAGGAACGAACTCGCCTTCATTACCTGTTTTTGCTGGAAATGATTTGAGCTTTAATGGAGGGAATTCAGATGGGTATTTATTGAAAATACAAGGAACTACTGCCACATTCGTGAATGGAACTTATTTGGGATTGAATGAATATGATCAAGCTTATTTCGTTCAGTTGGATTTGAACAATGATGTCTATGTCTACGGTCAAACAGAAAGTGCTTATCCAATCTCGGCAGGTCTGTACGGTAATCCAAATTCAGGTCAATTTATTCGAAAATACTCCAATAATCTTGGAACGATACTTTGGACGACGATGATTGGTGCAGGTACTGGTCATCCCGAGATTTCTCCAACGGCTTTTTTGGTATCGGACTGTTATGACATTTACATATCTGGTTGGGGTGGAACAATCAATAGTTCCTATTCAACACAAGCATTTTTTAGTACGACCAATGGGTTTAGTACAACTAGCGATGCATATCAATCGAATACGAATGGTTCTAATTTCTACATTGCTGTTTTAAGCCAAAACGCAGGGACTTTGAAGTATGCGACGTATATGGGTGGTATCACAAACTCATCAAATCATGTGGATGGAGGAACGTCTAGATTCGATAAGTCAGGACGAATTTATCATGCCGTTTGTGGTGCTTGTGGTGGTAATGATTTTGGTTTTACCTCAACACCTGGAGCTTGGTCAACGACCAATAATAGTCCCAATTGTAATTTGGCAGCTTTTAAATTTGAATTAAGTACGATTGATGCCTTGGTGACAGAACCACAAACGGTTATATGTTTGCCAAATCCGGTTTTGTTCGACAATAATAGCTCAAATGGTAATGTGTTTAACTGGAATTTTGGTGACGGAACAACTTCTACTTTAGTGAATCCTTCTCATGTTTATCCAGGACCAGGAACATATACCGTTACATTAGTTGTGTCCGATGCTACAGGTTGTTTTACGCCTGATTCTGTTACATTTGACGTTGAAATTGGTGATTTTCAAGGCGGTGTAGTTATACCAGTTGGTGGCATTTGTCCGGGTGAACCTTTTATGTTAGAAGCGTATGGCGGAGCTGATTATTTGTGGTCTCCAGCGGCTGTTTTGAATGATCCAACTAGTCCAACACCGATTGCAACAGTCAATACAAC
>JBDKHH010000366.1:0-2890 GCA_039797785.1 Bacteroidota bacterium
AGCATTGAGCGGATTTTTTGGAGGATTATCCGGAAACCAAGGAGCATTGAGGAGTGCTTTTTTGATCAAGGCAGGACTTTCAAAAGAGGCTTTTATTGGTACTGCTGTGGTTGTTTCTACGTTTGTTGATTTTACACGTTTGGGCATGTATGCAACACGTTATCAAACCTTGCATTTAGAAGAAAACTTGTTGTTGATTGTTGTTACTACTTCAGCAGCGATTGTTGGAGCTGTTTTGGGAAATAAACTCTTGAAAAAAGTAACCATTCGTTTTGTACAAGTTATGGTAGCGGTATTGCTGATTGGTTTATCAATTGCTTTAGGGGCGGGATTGCTGTAATGTATATGGAAAATCTCAAACTATTTTTTCTTTCATTTATTTGTTTGATTTGTCACACTAGTCAAGCACAAGAAATTGACGATAAAAAATTCATTGATTCGCTTAAATCGATCCGAATTGATACACTTTTTCATATTCTTAGTGATTGTGATAATTGTGGTAAAAGAGCTTCAACGGCTAATTTTAAATCAAGTTGTGATTTCTCTTCCGTATCTTATGTTATTTGGTTCAAAAAAGGACAACTTTTTTCCAAGCAATTCCATCCTTGTTATGTATCAAGTATTGTGAGTGTTGAAGATAAAACGTGGACATCTTACTATTTTGAAAACAGGACAGCAATTGAATCGATAAAAATGAAAGACTCAGTTCTCTTCATAGATCAAGAACCTTATAAAATCAATCCAAATGCTGAATTTTTCATTTTATTCAATCATTTGTTCACCTATGATTATATTGAAATTTTTTCATCAATAAATGATCAAGAATATTCTAGCGGAAAAATCAGTAATCAATTTTCTCGAGTAGATTCCTTGGAGAACAATCCATTATTTAAACTATTTCAAGAATTCATCAATAGTCAATTGCATCCTTTCATAATTGAGTATTTAGAAACTTTAAATGAATTCAACTTACACAATGAAAAAAATTGGAGGTAAGATTAATGTCATCAAGTAATAAAATGCCGACTATATAGCTTTCGTACTAATCCTGAAACTTCTGGATAGCTGAGCGACTTCATCTGCTTTGCAATTGAATAAGGCTTAAATATTAACCGCAGAGATTCTGTGTTAATTTCCAAAAGAAATCTTGATTTTCTTTACCTTTATTTTTCTAAAGCAGCTATGAGCTAGCTTGTGAAGGGCGTTTTAGCTATTGTAGCTGACGCTCTTCTTTATTTACAGGTAAATAATTGGAATCGTAAATGGTATTGTTCTTGACTAAAACATAGGTTAGTTCTAATAGTTTTCGTTGTATTGCAACTGCTGCTTTCATCTTAATTCCATGTCTTGAAACTAGTCTTGTGAACATGTCTTTATATCTTTGTTCATGTCGAATTGCTGTAAGAGCTGGTAGATGCATCGCTTTTCTAAGATATCTGTTTCCTTGCTTTGAAATTCGAGGTTTACCTTTTACAGAGGTTCCTGATTGTTTTTCTCGGACATCCAACCCAGCATAGCTAGCAAGTTGTTTTTTACTTCGGATCAATTCAAATCCATTCGTTTCTCCCAAGATTGTGACAGCGGTGAGTTCGCCAACTCCAGGGATCGTACATAACCGTTCTACTTGATCCCCAACACTCTTGTTGGATTGGAGGTAGGCACTTATTTCTGCCTTTATCTCTCTTTCCTGCTGATTTAAGAATTTCTTTCGAGATTCTAGACGAGCAAGAGTGGTGTGATTGTAAACAGCTTTTGATTGGTGAGCATGAATCTGATTTTTTATAACTACTCGCTCTGCAACAATCTGATCACGTTCTCGAGTAAGTTCTCGTAAAAAATCATATCCAGAATCCGATGGACTCCATGTGTCTAGTTTTCGCTCTAAACCAAACTGACAAATCGCATCTGCACATGTCTGGTCTGTAACTGTCTTCACCTGCAAAGTACGCATGTAATTACTGATTTTGTTCGGAAGAACAATTGTCAGACCAACACCATTTCCATAAAGAAACTGTGCAAATTTTTGATGATAAATTCCTGTTGCTTCCATTACAACTTGTAATAAAACCTCTTCGGTAACTTGTTTTCTGAGCCATTTTAATAATGCTCCAAAACCAGTCGCTTTATTTGCAAACGTACGCCTTGAGGACAGTTCAAATGAAAGATCTTCATTTAGTTTACCAAACGTAACAACCAATTCTTTTTGAGCAACATCAACCCCCAATACCTGTTTCAATATCTTCATAACACTATCGATTAAATCAAAAGTGAATGATTCTCTTCGTCTTTTCTCCTAGTTGGATATTCTGGATGTAGCGACATGAGCTGCTCCTGTACATTCTGTTCAGACTCCAAGAAACAAAAGGAAATGAGGTCATATCTCTGCGTGAATATACATCTTGTTATTTAGAAAAAGATCAACTCTCATTCCCCTTCACTTTAATGTAAAAGTAACTTGGATTCAAACATAGGAGAAACAGAGAACACAGAGGAAAAAGAGGTGAATTGTTTTACTGAAAGAATGTGTACTCAATGCTGCTTTACCGCAATCTGTTTACAGTCACAGGTAAAGTAGGGAGTTACATCCTCGATGTAATAATTGATATTCGTTTTATTAAAACGTAGATTAATCGTATCGTTATGAAAAATATTATAGTCAAACCAACTTGGGCCATATAATTTCCATCTTTTATTATTGGAATCATACAAAGTATCACCACCTCCAATGGTAACTCCCATTGGAATATTATACCATTCTTGTTGTTCCGAAGTAAAAGTAAATTCCCCATCAAAATTCTCAAATCGGATTGAATCTCTATTGTTTACCGGATTATATATATGAATCAAATCCATTTCATATAAATACACTCCTGTGGTATCATACACTTTG
>JBDKHH010000367.1:0-21284 GCA_039797785.1 Bacteroidota bacterium
GCTCAATAAAATTCCACTAATTAATTGAATAAAATTCAAGTGAGTGCATTTACGTAAAGTTGAAATCAAATATCAACTAATTAGCACTATTCTACTTTCCAAATTTGGATAATTCACTCGGAAAAGTTAAATTCAATCAAACAAATCATTGACTATGCAATTTTTAGAATTTTCCCCTTCAGAACGACTTTATTTTTTTAATGACCTCGAAGTACTTCAAATAGAAGCAATGGCTTCTCTGTTTGATTTAGTGCTATCTGAGAATGAAATTGCAAAACTATTTAAAGGGTACAATGAACCAACAACGACAATTTACATTACAAATGCCTGGGCTTTTAAATATTTTGAAATACTAGACGAATACTTGATTGCACAAGATAAAAAATGGATTGCGTTGAACTCTATAAAGATGCAACACATATTGTCAATGAAATAAGGAAGACTGTCTCCTACTCTTCTGTTTTAAAAAATTCTTCAAGGCTCACATTCATATGATCTAGAATTTTAACCAATGTCGCAATTGTGATATTTGCACCGTTTTCATACGTTCCTAACTGAGATCGTGACATGCCAATTTCGTATGCCAAATATTCATAATTTGTATAACCTTTAGCTATTCTAATTTCTTTCAATCGACGACCGATAAAATCCAATGCCTCTTTTTGACTGTCACTTAAATCTTCAGTTCTTTTCATATGCCAAATGAAAGATTAAGCCCGATTATATGTAACCCTATTTTTATGCGCCGTTTATATGTGGTATTATTTTTGTAAGTTTGAATTAATCACAAACGATAATTTAAACAATATGAAAAAAAACTTTTTATTCTTTGCTTTATCAGCAGCTACAACATTTGGCAATGCCCAAACTTCAGTTGAAACATTGAAAAAAGACTTGGCAGCATCGAAAACAGAAAACCAAAAATTGAAGGATGAAAACAATTTCCTAAATGAGAAATTGAATTTATGCAATGCGCTTGCCAATGATACTGTTACTCAAGTTAAATCTTTTTCGGATCTCTATTCAGTGCGAGTTGCTTCATGTAAAGGCGATAGAGTTACACAAACAGTAACAATTGAGTTCCTTGTTAAACATAACTTAACGAATCAAGACTTGGTTTTAGATCTGCAAGATATCCATGGCTCTTTGGTGGTCGATGTACTTGGAAAATCCTACCCATATACAGTAAATAATTACAAAGCGACAATATTCACAGGAGTTGAAACCAGAATTGTTTTGAAAGTAAGCAACATAATGCCAGGAACAGAAGCGTTCAGTATTGCATCAATTCGCATGAAAACGTTGGATACTGGAAACTGGGTTGATGGTCACAATTATGCATTTACCGAATTTAGAAATTTCAAGATTGTTTGGTAGTAATATTGTTAAAACTTCTAAATCTCAAATTGCGTACTCATTTAAGTGTTAATGTAGAAGATTTACAATAATTCATTTGGGTGTCCAAAACTTACAAAAATTTACAATCATATTTATTTTATGATTTACATCATATTTAATTCTAAGCTAAGACTATACCTTAGCAAGAGAAAAACATAAGATATGAGTCTAATTGAGAGTGATGCATTAAAAACAAGTGAGTTCATTGAAGAAGCGTTCAAGTTTTGGTTCAAAGACAATGACCATGTTAGATCACCATTTCCGGAATACATTCAATCTAAATTGAAAATTGCTTCAGTTGAAAAATTCAACTATTGGTTAAACAATTTAAAACCAGAAGCAAAAGATGAATTAAATGATGAAATTATTGCTGAGAAATTCGAGGAAGCATTGTTTGAAGAAGCATCAAAACTAGTAATCACAGAGGATGAACACGTTTCTATTCTTTATCCATTTCTTCCAAGAATTGGAGATAGTATACACGATGAGAATGATCAAATGAGTACAATTTCCGATCGATCAATCCAAAAAATCGATGAAAACAATTTCTTAAAATTGAAATGTCAAAACTCAGAAACGAAAGAATTTTGGGAAACATCATTTCAGCTTCCAACTTAATCTCATTCAACTTACAACTTCAAATCCACATAAATTGTGGATTTTTTTTTGCTTTTTCAATAAATCCTTATGTGATTTAAATCACATTTATTTTAATTATCTAGCAATACTTTTACCAAAAAAACAACATGAAAACAATTATTATTGGAGGAGTAGCAGGTGGAGCATCAGCTGCAGCTCGATTAAGACGACTAGATGAAAAAGTACAAATATTGATAATTGAAAAAGGCGAATATATTTCTTATGCAAATTGCGGTCTCCCATATTATATTGGTGACGTAATCCACGAAAGAGAAAAATTATTTGTGCAAAATGCAAAATCTTTTTCAGATCGATTCAATGTAGATATAATGACACAAAGTGAAGTAATAGAGATCGACAGAAAAAATAAAGAAGTAACAATTAAAAACCTGAATACTCAACATATTTTCACTGAAAAATATGATAAATTAATTCTGGCCCCTGGATCATCTGCTTTTATTCCACCGTTAGAAGGAATAAATCTTCCAAACATTTTCACGATTCGAAATGTCAATGATTCAGATAAAATAAAAGAGCTCGTAATTACAAACAAAATCAAACATGTCACAATAATTGGAGCAGGCTTTATTGGATTAGAAATAACGGAAAATTTCAGTCATCTTGGTATCCAAACAGTACTAATTGAGCGTTCAAATCAAGTATTATCTGTTGTAGATTATCCTTTTGCTTCTCTTGCTAAAAAGGCTTTAGAAGAGCACAATGTTTCAATAAAGCTAAACACCTCAGTGCTTTCATTTAGAAAATCTGAAAGCAGAAACATTTCTATTCAACTTTCCAATAATGAGCAACTTGAAACAGATTTAGTAATTCTTTCAATTGGTGTAAAACCTAACTCTGATTTAGCCAAAGCTTCTGGTATTAACATTGGTGAAAATGGTGGGATTCTAGTAAACAAACACCTTCAAACATCTGATTCAAACATCTATTCAATAGGGGATGTAATAGAGTTCATAAGTCCTATTACAAAAAGCATAGGCCCTACCTACCTAGCTGGACCAGCCAATAAACAAGGTAGAATTTGTGCAACTAATATTGTTAGCAATAATCGCCATGAATATAAAGGATCAATAAACACCGCAATCGTTAAAATTTTCGATTTAACAATTGCTACGACTGGACTTTCCGAAAAGAACCTAATTAAACAAAAAATACCATACAACATAACGAATGTTTTTGGAGGCTCAAATGCAGGTTATTATCCAGGAGCTGAAACATTATTGATTCAATTAGCCTATTCACCAGAAAATGGAAAAATACTGGGTGGTCAAGTAGCTGGTAAAAAAGGAATTGATAAAAGAATTGATATCATTTCACTTCTAATTCAACAAGAAGGTACAATATATGATCTTGCTGAGTTTGAACATGCATACGCTCCACCCTTTTCATCAGCAAAGGACCCTTTAAATATGGCCGGATTTGCCTCAGAAAACACGTTGTTAAATAATGACTCTTTATTTTATTGGCATGAAGTTGAAAAACACAAAACCCATTCCATTCTTTTAGATGTAAGAACAGAAAAAGAATTTCAAAAAAGTCACATAAATGGTGCTATAAACATACCTGTAGATAAACTGAGAAATGAACTCTCAACTTTGAACAAGGATAAAACCATCTCTCTTTATTGCAAAACAGGAATTAGAGGTTATATTGCACAAAGAATATTAAAACAGAATGGTTTTAACGCTTCAAACCTATCGGGTGGATTTGATCTTTACGAAATCTGTCAGTCATAAAATCAAAACCTCAATTCTGAATCATCTTTGAGTTTATACACATGTTCTTTTACGATTTGAGCCCAATCATAATGATTGTGCTCTTTCGTAAATGAATTCCAAGAAATGGGGCTACCCATTACAATTTGAATACGGTTCCCTTTTTGTTTATATACCTCATCTACCAATAAAAACAACTCAATGTTTTTTTTGATCTTGAGTCTTTTTCTCCAATTCGCTAATCCATAAAAAAGTTTGCTGTTTTTAGCTTCTATATATACCGGAATTATATCGAGTTGATATTTTATTGATTTTGATATAAAACTTTTTTTCCATTCCAAATCTTCAATAACTCCTTTTTGTTTTCTAGAAACTAAACCAGCTGGAAAAATGATAACACATTCATTTTTTGAAAATACAGCATCAAGCCTCTTAATATTTTGAATTTCATTTGCACCAAACTTATTAACAGGAACAAGTAAATCTTTAAGATTATCAATATTCATTAAAACATCATTAACAATAGCTTTAAGGTCTTTTCTTTTCTCGCCAACAACCTGCATAATTGCTATTCCATCCAGACCTCCAAGAGGGTGATTACACACTACAATACATCCTTTTTCAATTGGTAGTTTATGTAATCCCTCATGGCTTAAAGTAATATTAAAATGATCCAAAGTTCCTTTAACAAATTCTAAATTCTTATTTTGAATTGATTCATTCAAAAAAGAATTAAATTCTCTTTCGTGTAATTTTTTTTTCAAAAAATTTAAAATAGGACGAGGTAAAATCTTTAACAACTTAGGATTTTTATCCTTTATTATTTTTTCAACATTTATTAGATCTGCATTTTGATCCGCACTGGTATGATTTGTCATTTTGGGAAAACTATGCGATTTGATTTCGATAACAAACTTATTCTTCCCACAGATCAACAAAAATGATATAAATCATTCAAAAAAAAGTATTGTGACAACTTTATTTCTATAGCTGTATTTTATCATTTACATAAAACACCTCTTTTTCTAAATCTCCATTAGAATCAAACAATTTAAATGAACCATTTAATAGATTGTTTTTATACGTACTAATAATCAATACATTCCCCAAAGAATCATAACTTTTCCAAACACCTTCTCTTTTTCCCTTAACGAATTTGCCTGTTAACTGAATTTCTCCATTCGGATGGTACCATGTCCAAATGCCCTCATTGAGGTTATTAACAGTTCCTCCTGTACGAATTGGATCACCATTGTTGTATACCAAACTATCCTCGGACCTACTTCTAAATTGAAACATTGCCCAAGCAATAACACAAAAAACGGCTATGAGCTTAAAAAAATCGTGACCAGACCCCATAATTAATCGTGTCTAGCTCCTTTAAAAATTTTGAACAAATGCAAAATAGCAGGAAATACAGCATCCATTGATTCAGAAGCACCAGACACAGAGCCAGGTAAAGCTAATACCAATGTTTTCCCTTTTACACCAGCGACACTTCTAGAAAGCATTGAAAGTGGAGTTCGCTCTTGACCATAACTTCGAATTGCTTCTTCAATACCTGGAATCCTACGATCTAACATTGGAATAAGTGCTTCTGGAGTAACATCTCTGACAGAAAGACCTGTACCTCCCGTGAAAATTAAAATACTCACTTCTTGTTTTACTGCATTTTCTAATTCCTCCTGAATATTTGTTACTTCATCTGGTATAATAGTATAGTTTTTTATTTCTACATCAGAAACTTTAAGTCTATCAATTATTGCTAATCCAGATTTATCTTGCTTTACCCCAGCATAAATTGTATCAGAACAAACTACCACGGAGGCACTTAATTCCATATCGGCCAAACGTTTTTTCCAATCAGACTTCCCACCTGATTTATTCAACAATTTTATATTCTTGATTTCAATTCCCTTATCTATCGGTTTAAGCATATCGTACATGGTTAATGCTATAACACTTGCACCATGCATTGCTTCAACTTCAACACCAGTTCTGTATATCGTTTTGACTTCAATTTCAATAAATATTTCCAAACCATCTATTCGAAAATTGACCTTTGTGTATTCAATAGGTAAAGGGTGACAATCCGGAATAACATCTGACGTTTTTTTTACAGCAAATAATCCAGCAGTTTTAGACATTTCCAAAACATCTCCTTTCGGTACCGTTTTGTTAACAACCGCTTCTATTGTTTCAGGTTTTGAAACTACAACTATCGCTTGTGCCACAGCTATTCGCAACGAGGTATTTTTATGAGTTATTTCAACCATTTTTATAAAATATTAGTTTTCCAAACATGAGTATCATTACTCAAAATCTCCTTTCCAAAAACAGGAACCTTATTTTTTATTTCTTCTACAATAAATTCGACCGCCATTTGTGCCATTTTCCTATGTTTTGATGACACAAATACAAACAAGCAAATTTCACCCGCAGCAACAAGTCCAAGGCTATGATATATGTGCATACAAACCAAATCAAACCGTTGGAACGCACTTTCTCTAATTTTATCAAATTCGTTGTTCGCCATTTCCTCATAAGCGGAATATTCGATAGCAACAACATCCAATTCTTCTATAACATCTTGTCGAACTTGACCTAAAAATATTTGATGAGCACCAATTGTTTTTTTTGATTGATGTTTTGCGATGGAATCTCCAATAAATTGCGAAGTAATTGGACCTTCCTTAAAACAGTTTTTGATCATTTTCTAATTTTTTTAATTCAACAATAAAATCTTGTGTTACACCGCCCAACAAACTATAGGCCTCATTTTTAATCGCTTTTCTTTTGAGAATTTCAAGTGCCTGGGTACTTCTAATTCCAGCTTTACAAACAACAAGAATTTTGTTGTCTATTTCGATTTTCAATTCAATATCTTTTAGTTCAGATAAAGGAATTTTTCTTATTTGCTTAAACTGTAATAATGGTGATTCACCTCTATTACGTACATCTATAATTGTGTATTTATTATTTTGGGTGTCCTTTATAAAATCAGAAAGGGAAATTTGATTTACCAGAGTGTTTTCACAAGACTGGATGTAATTGTTTTCAATTAATTTTTTGTCATTTATTAATTCTTGATAATTAAATTCTTCATTTTTATGTATTTCAAATTGATCAAATGAATTTTTTAAAGAATTAAAAACTAAAATATTACCAGAAAGTACTTGACCCAAATTCAAAATAATTTTCACAACCTCATTTGCCTGAAGCATACCAATTATACCAGGTAAAATACCAATCACACCAGATTCACTGCATGATTTTATTGAATCTTTTAATGGCATTTTAGGAAACAAGCAACGCAAGGTAGGACCATTGTTGTAATTGAAAACTGTTAATTGCCCTTCAAAACGATAAATTGAACCTGATACAACTATTTTATTACTCAAAACACAGGCATCGTTGATAATAAATCTAGCCGTATAATTATCCGTGCAATCAACAATGATATCATAATTATTGATTAATTCAAATGCGTTTTTAGTACTTATTTTGTACGGGAATGCTTGAATATCAATAAATGGATTCAACCTTCTTAATTCACGAGCTGCAACGAGCGCTTTGCTCATACCTATATTATCAACGGTATAAAGTATTTGTCGATGAAGATTTGTTACATCAACAACGTCTTCATCAACGATTCCAATTTTGCCAACCCCCGCAGATACTAGATATTGCAACACAGGACACCCCAATCCTCCTGCACCAATTACTAAAACCTTAGCATCCGATAATTTCGATTGACCTTCACTTCCAATTTCATTCAATAAAATTTGGCGTGAATAAAATATATTTTCTTCCTTACTTAACATTATACACGTTTTATCCACCTGCAAAAGGAGGTAATAATGCAATTGAAATGTACTGCTCCTCTGTCAATTCATCTTTAATTTTACCATTGATAGCAATTTGAAAAGTCATATCTTTTAATATCGGATATCTTTTAATAAATACCTCTTTCAACTTTAGCCCGTCGACGGTCAAATCATTAATGTTTATTCGTTCTGAAGAAATCTCCAGCTTTTCACCAATTAATCCAAAATATTTAATTTCACATTCCATTTTTCAATCGTTTTAGTTCGTCTGGCGTATTCACATTCATCAAAGTTGTGTTCTCAAGGATAATTCCACATTCTTTCAAATCAGTATATACTGCCCCATTTTCATTTAAATAATCTTTTAATTTTAATCTATCTTCGATCAAATTCTCTCCAATTGATGGGATTAATGAAGCGTCCCAAATTCCAATTAAAGGATGAATTTTATCTTCATATTTTGAAACCAATACAGGAAAATCAGCACTATTATCTATTAAATGATTGATGACTTTTGAGCTTATCAGAGGAATATCACAACTTAACACAACATTTCGTAAACGACTTGATTTGATTAATCCAGTGTAAATTCCTCCTAAAGGCCCTTTATCTTTTATTATATCAGGATAAACAGGCAATCCAAATTTTTTATATTCTAAATTATTTGAAACAATTAGAATGTCTTTTATTTCGGAAGCCGCAAGTTCATTTAAGATATATTCAATCATTGATTTCTCTCCAATCGTAATCAATCCCTTATCAGTTCCCATTCTTGAACTCTTTCCACCAGCTAATATGATAGCGTTACATTCCATTTTAGAACTTCATTTTTAAAAACTCATCACATAAGAAATTTTCATTTTTCTCTAAGAGACTTGCGTATTTTTCAATCAATTTCTTTCCGTTATCACTCAACTTGGATCCTCCTCCATGAACACCTCCTTGCGATCCAACAACAATAGGTGTTTTGAATTGCAAATTCATAGTGTTCACCATTTCCCATGCTTTTTTATATGACATTTTCATTTGTTTAGCAGCTTGAGATATGGAACCAGTTTCGTCTATTCCTATTAACAATTTCAATCTTCCTTCTCCAATGACGGTACCGCTATCCGAGTAAATCCAAATTCTTCCTTTTATCTTAAAATCAAGTGCTTTATTCATACCGTAAACTATTTGAAACTATAACGACGCAAACTCATCAGGAACTTTCGCTTCTGTTTAATTTATCATGAAAATTTGAACCTCATTCCCATTTTCCCAATGCTGCCTTCCTTCTTCGAGATAAATTAGGCAATTTGCCTCAATAAATGAACTAAGCATTGCTGAGCTCTGTGCTGACAAAATCGAAACACAATCATTCTCACAAAACCCTTTCATAAAAAATCCCAAGTTCGGAGTTTTATCAAATGCACCTGATAATTGGGCTTTTTTCATTGGTAAAAATGATGACTTTCTGCCTATCATTTTTTGAAGTACTGGCAAAATATAAATGTAGAATGAAGTCAGAACTGCTGCAGGATTACCGGGCAAAGCAAAAATCAAGGTGTTTCCTTTTTTCCCAAAGAACAACGGTTTACCTGGTTTTTGTCTGACTTTGTAAAATAATTCTTCAACTTTTTGATTTTTTAAAATACCTCCAACAAAATCATAATCCCCTACAGAAATCCCTCCAGTAATTAACAATAAGTCACTATTTTCAATACCATCGGCAATCGCTAGAGAAATAGCGTCTTTATTATCCTCCACAACACTAGATGTTGCTTTAAAGCCAAATTCCTTTAGAGCTGCTTGTAATGTATGCGTATTCGATTCATAAATTTTACCAAGAACTAAGTCTTCTCCTAGATTTACTAACTCATTACCCGTGGCAATAATTGAGATCGTTGGTTTCTTAAAAACATTAACTTTTTTATTTCCAATCATGGCTAAATAACCAATGGCACCTGGATTCAAAGTTGAAAACTTCGGAACAGCCGTTTGACCTATTTTAATTTGTTCCCCTTTCAATCGAATATTCTCACCGAACGTATGAACTTTAGTTAAATTAACAAATCCGTCTTCAACGATTACATCCTCTTGTTTTACAACAAGATGCGTTCCTGAAGGAAGCATTGCCCCCGTAAATATGCGACATGCTTCACCACTTTTCAAATTAAAACTCACCCCATTATCCCCTGCTTTAATTTCAGAAACAAGCTTAAACGAAGTGCATTCACCAGTGTTATTTATAGCGTAACCATCCATTGCAGACTGGTCAAACGGTGGGAAATCAATTTTCGAAATGCAATCCTCCGCCACACAATACCCGCCAGCAAAGCTGATATCCTTCTCAATTTTCAATAAATGTTGAGTTGTACTATCAATAATATCAAGCGCCTCATTAATGCTTACCATATAAAAGATTTTTAACAAAGTTGAACTATTTACCCAGAACACAATATGATTTATATCACTTTTTTAACTAATTTTACCGCTATTACTTGAGATTAAAACGAATTATATTTGATTCATATCACAAACCAAGCTGAATGAAAAGAAAGTCAATAGATATTCCATCATGTGACAATTGTAAAAATTCGAAAGATTTTTTTTGCAATCTATCTGAGCCTGAAAAACAAATTATCAGTGAAAAAAAAGGTGATAATTTTTACAAGAAAGGACAAGTAATTTTCTACGAAGGAAACCATGCCAATGGGCTATTTTGCCTTTATGATGGAAAAGTTAAACTTACGAAATTGGGGAAAGATGGAAAAGAACAAATCATACGATTTTCGAAAGATGGTGATATACTTGGTTACCGATCATTGTTGAGTAATGAACCATATCACGCAACTGCAACAGCAATGGAAGATTCGTACATTTGTACAATTTCAAAAGAAAAATTTCTAACTGTTATTGAAGATAATCCTAAACTTTCATTTAAAGTAATTCAACTATTATCGAAAGATCTAAAAGGCGCTGAACAACATTTAATCGATGTCGCCCAAAAATCAGTAAAGGAGCGCATAGCAGAATCATTACTTTTACTGCAAACAACCTTTGGTTATTTAGCAGATAATAGAACGATAAACATACAAATGTCACGCTCTGAAATCGCAGATATGGCAGGAACAACAACAGAATCAACAATCCGAACATTAGCTCAGTTAAATGAGAAAAACATCATTGAGTTAAACGGTAAGAACATTGTTATTAACGATATGAAAGAATTAATTAAGTGCTCGAATTCTTATGATTAATATTTCATTTTTTTAACATCTAGTTCATAGCCATCAAGTTTCAAAATGATTTGAATCATATTTTAATCGTCCAGTCTCGCCTAGTTTTACAACAGTGTCAGATGAAACGAATGATATGGAACAAGAAAATCAAAAATTTGAACTCAATTTCATTTTGAATTCTTTAAATTCAGAAAAGGTTGAATTAAACATTGGCGAAACCCTTTTCAAAGAGGGCGAAAGTAATGATTATGTATTTTTTATTTTAGAAGGTTCAATAAAAGTATTGAAGAGTAAATGGGTGATTGGAATAACTTACCCTTTAGAATTTGTAGGAATTACATCCTGTCTGAGCGAAACAAGTAATTATACATTTTCATCAAAGGCACTCGAAAGAAGTATTGTTTTGAAAATCAGAAAAATGGATTTTAAGAATCTATTAATGAAAAATTCTACGTTTTGTAAACAGATCATTGAGATATTGTGTGCACGAATAAAACTTACAGATTTTAAAACAAAAAATTACATTGAAAACACCTCCAAACAACGTTTATTATTTGAAATATTGCTTAACAGTAAAAAAGATTTAGACGGACAATATTTCACAAATTTGTTACCAGAAGATTTTTCTGAATTAACAGGCTTATCCATTCGCAATATCAAAAAACAACTAAATGAACTTCAAATCAAAAATTTAATCGAAATAAATACAACAGGAGTAATAACCTTGTTGGAAAAAGAAAAAATGGAATCTATTCTTCGCGAAAAACGATAAATCAATTATTGTTAGTTACCTTCCTTAAGTAGAACAAGTTTTTCAATATCCAAAATATGGATTGCTTTTCCGTCAAGTTTAATGATGTTTTCGTTATTCAATTCAGCTAATGTTCTTACCAAAGTTTCATACCTTGTCCCCGCTTGACTTGCCAAATCTTTTCTTGATAATGTATGACTTAATTTAGTAGAACTATCTTTTTCAAAACCAAAAACCTGAAGATTATTATACAATACTGACGCTATAACATTTTTGATAGGTAGTTGTGTAGCTAATCTTTCTGACTCTCTTAATTCTTCAGCGAAAAACATAAGCATGTAATAAGCAAAGTTTGGATTTGACTTAAAAGCAGCATTGAAAATGTCAATCGGGATAAATAACAATTCTGAATCCTCTAAAGCAATGGCAGAAACAGTATATTTCCAGGGTCCACCAAATCCTCTATGTCCTAAAATATCATCTTCCGCAGCTAACCGAATAATTCTATCAGTTCCAATACCCGTGCAAGCTACAACCTTTGCTTTGCCTTTATTCAGAATATGAATACCTAATGTGTCTTCTCCTGCCGAAAAAATCGAATTTCCGGCACTAACACTAATTGTTTTACTGTGAAACAAAATAAACTCACACCAATGTTCACTACAAAATTTTTGCAACACATTATTCATATGGTCAAATTTAAAAATTTTATCCACCAATAGAAACCATTGTTCTATTTTTCATCAAATTGACACTCTCATTATCAAATTGAGAATATCCTCCTCGTTCTTTTTCTTTGCTTTGAATTGATTCCTGAATATATTTTTCTAATCCCTCACCGTTTCTCAATGCAGATAAAAGATCTGTTTCGGTTTGTGAAAAAAGACAGTTTTTCAATTTTCCATCAGCGGTCAATCGAATTCGATTACAAGTAGAACAAAAAGGGTTGGTCATTGAGCTTATTACACCAAACGTTCCACTTCCGCCCCTAATTTGAAAATTTTTACTAGTATCATTTTTTGAATCAATTAACTTGTATACATTATCTAAACCGTAATGATGATGCACCTTTTCCATGACTTCTTTATATGAAACCTTTTTGTCATCATTCCAATTATTACCATCAAATGGCATGAATTCAATGAATCGTATGTGAATATTTTCGTTACGAGACCACTCAATAAAATCAATTACTTCATTGTCGTTTAATCCCTTTATTAGGACAACATTCACCTTGACATTGAAATTATTTTCCAACAATAAATGAATATTTGATTTTATACGTTTAAAGTAATCTCTTCTAGAAATTTTATTGAATTTTTCTTCAACTAACGAATCTAAACTAACATTGACATTTCTAATACCCGCAGCCATTAAATCATCCAAGTACTTATCCACTAAAATTGCATTTGTCGTTATTGCTAATTCCACTGGCAATTTCCCCAACTCTCTCAACAGCAAATCAATTCCTTTTTTTATCAACGGTTCCCCTCCTGTTAACCGGATTTTTTTCACCCCCATCGAAACGAATGTTTTGGCTATTTCTAGCAACTCTTCATTTGACATAAATTCGGCTTTGTCTCTTAGTTGAATACCTTCCTCAGGCATACAATAAAAACAACGTAAATTACATCTCTCGGTTAAAGATATTCTCAGATAATCATGCACTCTGCCAAATCGATCAATCATATGTGGGTTACTTTGTACCATTGATTATTTGAAAATCTTCATCGGTTAATAATTGTTGTGATAACGGAAATAATGTTTCGTCTTCTCTAAAAATGTGAAGTCTTAATAATTCGGTTAATTCTCTTCCAGTGTTGAATGCTAAATCAAAAGTCATTACCCTAGAATCCAAGTCTTTTAATCTCGTTCCTAATCCCAATAAATTGAATGACAACGATGCAAGCTGCACGAATTTTGTGTGGTCATCTTCCATTAAATCAATGGCTGTACTCGGTTCATCACCTTTTCCGTGCTCGCCGGATTCAATTAACCGTTCATGCAAAATTCTAAAATAGTGGCGCTCTTCTTTCCTATTGTGCGGTATTATATGTTCATCGAAATAAACAAAAAATGAATTAAAAGCAAGATCAATTTCATGAGTAAATGCAAAACCAGATTCTCGAAATTTAACAAGTGCTTCATCAAAATTCTTAACTTTTTCTATCACTTCCTTATGTTCATCCATTAATGACTGAAGAAAGCCATTCATGTGATCATAATCAGAACCTAATATACGTTCTTCGTCATAAGCACCTGGAGGATCCATTGCAGAAAATTCTTCCAAATTTTCTGTTTTACTCGCATTTCTTAAAATTGGATCTTCATCTTTAAGTTTTTTTGAGTGCTCCTTTGATAATTCATCTTTGGAACCAATTCTCTTACCAGTTTCTTTGTTAATGTATTTCATATTGACTACCGTAATATTTTTATGTAAATATCGGTAAGATGTCATTATTCAAATATGATTTATATCATTATTTTTAACTAAATAGTATATATTAACTATTTACACCTTAATTATAAGTGATTGAAATCATATTAACTCAACTAAGGCTTGCTGAATTTGGTATTATTTAAAAAACTAGTATCAGTGAGTGCTTTTAGAAAATTCACTAAATCAATTTTGTCTTGATTTGAAAGCTGCAAACCAAATTCCTTTCCAGGCTTCGTCATAATTGGATCTGTGTATGCAGTAACTTGTACTCCAGAATTATAAAATTCAACAACCTCTTCTAAACTTGAAAATCGACCATCATGCATGTAAGGGCCTGAAAACTCAACATTTCTCAATGATGGCGTTTTAAATTTCCCCATATCAACCTCATTCATAGTGACAGCATATCTTCCCCAATTTAAACTATTGAAAGTTAAATCGAGACCAATGTTATGAAATGAATTATCACCCATTAATCCAACGGAGTGACAATGGAAACAATCACCTCTTTCCGTCAGGAAAATATCAAGCCCATTTAATTCTGAAGAATTCAACATCGTTTGACCTTTTAAATAACTATCAAATTTTGAATTTGAAGAAATCAATGTGCTTAAAAATTGAGCTAAAGCGTAAGCAACTTCTTTTGATGTTATTTCAGTTTTTCCAAACACTTTCTTAAAAAGTTTTGGATATAGTGGATCTTGATTTAATTTACTAATATCGGTATGAAAAAAGCTTTCTACTTCAAACATCATCGCATCTTCTAATGTTCCTTCAATCTGACCATTTCTTAAAAAATATTGATTCCAAATTAAATTAACATGTGACTGGCTGTTGGATGTGTTTTCTGTGAAACTGGATGTTTGCAAATGACATGAACTACAGCTTTTACCCGTCGAAGAAAGTATAGTGTCATAATACAACTTCCTTCCCAATTCAATTCCTTCAATAGAAAGAGGATTTGAGTTGTTCAATTGTATTTCTGGAAAATTTACAGGAGCTTCTAATGAAACAAATGTCAACGTTTCAACAGGTTCAATTTGTCCATCTTTCTTGCATGATAGAGCAATTAAAAAAATGCTTAATATACAAACTACTGATTTCATAACGAGAAAGCATCAAAGCCATTTTGACGAATGACATTAATTAATGAATCACTGTTCATAATATAAGGCTCGTCAACTTCTAAATTATAATTGGATGGCGTTTTAAACCATTCATTCAAATCATGCTTTAAAATGAGTTCTTCATTCCAGTAATAAAGTCCCTTATTGAGATTAATCTCATAATGAATAATTGCTTTAGATTTTCCCAAATGAAATGCAAATCCATATGGAACAGAATTTATGTTATATTTCCCTTCGAACTTAAGAAAATGATATCCTCCCTCCATTGAAACCGGCCAAGCCATGTTTAGATTATCGACAGTATTTAAAAGAAATCCTGTTTGATTCCTAACTGAATCAATACCTAAATCAAACTCAATTTTAATGTATTTACCTGGTTCAATTGAGTCCAAAACAAAACTTAGAGAATTCGTTTTGTTAATATCAACATAATGTATTTGTTGATCGAAATAAATATCCCCGTTTTGCTTAGTGAGCTTAATACTGCTAACGTAATATTTCATGTCTGTAACTGAATAGGTATTTCCTGATTCATTCATATATTGAATTGGAAATAATTCCAGGTCCTCAGCATCAATGACATGATGAATTGAAATTTTTAAAGAAGAAAACTGGGGCATTACCCCAGTTTTCTCACAAGATGAAAGTACAATTGAGAAACTAATACTAAAAACAATGATAGCTGTTATACCCCAATTCAGAAAGGATAAACTTGGCTTTTTTTCCACTTTCATCTTTGTTAAACATTACATTTTCAATCCAACTTTTGGAAATTTCGTAGTAGTATTTGGTCTTACAATCAACATCAAATACGCCCAATTACTTGAGACAGCAATGCTATTTGGAGAACCTTTTAATTGTTGTAAAGTACCAGTTCCAAAAAACTGTGAATATCCAGCCTGGATCGAAACACCATCACAATAATTATATAACAAAGTGAAATCAATTTCAGAACCTAAATGAGATTTTCTTGCTGTCAAACTCGCTGTTTCCCATGGATTTAACACATCTGCTGCAGTATTGAAATAATGCCCATTCAACGAATAAATAAATTTATTTTTGGCATAACTGATACGTAAATATCCATCAACTAACCCAACAGAATTCAAATGATTACCGACGTAGAAATAATCCATATATCCATTAAATCGGTGATTCGTTCCATATAATGGGTTAAATGAATTATTCACTTTGTTCGCAGTATCAATTTGGCTCGTACCTGAAAGAATTTCACCACCAAGAGTAAATAACAATCCTTTAATTGGTTTATATCCAACTTCAGCACTGGCATCATAAGCGCTCAGTTTTTTCGCGCCAACATTACCCATTTGATAATATGCATAGCCAGCAAAATTAAACTTATCACCTTTATATTCACCTCGTAAACCAACTGTTTGCGAATATGCCGTAATTGAATCTGTTACACCAGTAGATGTATTTAATTTATTGTAAGCTACTCCATTGTTTAAAAATAGAAAACTGTAATTTCCTTTTCCAATTTTTTTGTTTACCCATAAATATTGAAAATTTTTGTAATTGTTTACCGTATACTGGGTCAATTTGTTTGACTCTCCATTTTGATTAAAAGCAAAACCTGCATCTGCCGTCCATGTGCTATCATGATATTTAATTATTGCAGCATCATGTCTTCTTCCTTGCATTGCCCAGTCAAGTGTACCAAAGATTCGATCGTCGTCGTAAGAAATGGCCTGTCTACCAATTTTTACATTCCACTTTTTATTTATCAATAAATCTACATTCGCTTCATAAACCGACAGCAATCCCTTAGTATCAATTGCCGCATTCGCAACACTTCCCCAGGTTCTTACATCCTGAATTGCAAAATTCATTTTAATTCTATCATATTTGAATTCAGTTCCCAATCTAAATCGTTGTGATACAAAAAATCCTGGATCTTGACTTGTGTCAGCCAATGTGCCATATCCATGGCGCATTTCAGCTCTACCCATGTACTGACCTGAAAACGTAATTTGAGAATAAACTGAATTTTGCGTGAAAATCGTTGCAATTCCAACTAACATTGCAACAATTTTTAAATTTAACCTTTTCATATTTTGTGTTTTTCAATATCAAAACAAAATGGAGGAATCTAAAAGATGGGAGATCTACATAAAATGAGTAAAGACTCCTCCATTTATAACCTAACATGTTAACTCTAACTCGGCCTTTCACATCCTTTACATTGATAGAAATACCAATTGATTGCAGTAGCAATAATTGAAAAGATTATCAACCCTATAAAAAATGCGTTAGGAGTACCTGAAGCATTAATTGAAACTAAAATCAGCATTGAGAAAATAAATGGACCAAAAGCAGCTACAGCAGCTGTCCAACCAATTACGCCTGCAGCTTGTCTAGGATTGTGTTGAAAAACAATCGGATATTGTCTAAATGTTGCCGCATTCCCAATACCAGTGAAGAAAAACAACCCGAGCATAACCCAAACAAACATATCGAATTGCTCAATGCTTGTTGGCGAAAGAAGCCCTAAACCAACTAATAAAGAAGCACCGACAATCAAACCAACCCCAGAAAGTGTTGTTAAAATTGCTCCGCCTGTTTTGTCAGCAATAAATCCAAAAAGAACACGACTCGCTGAACCAATTAACGGACCGTAGAATGCATATACCAATGGATCTGGTGCATCCGGGAAGGTTCCATAAACAGTTTTTATTAACATCGGAAATGCCGCAGCCAATCCTGAGAAACCACCAAATGTCATTAAATAAGTTATTGTACAATACCAAGTATGTTTGTCACCAAAAATATCGAACTGCTCTTTAATTGAAGCTTTGACTGGTATACTTTTCAATTGAATCCATGACAAGATTCCAAAAATCAACAAGAAAGGAACATACCAGAAAGCTGCTGTTTGCAAGTAAATCGGTTTGTTTGTAACGGCTTCATCCGCTTTAAACTCGTTAAGTGCTGTTTCAGCTGCTTTCGGATGAATATTTGCAAAACCTCTCGACTGAGCTAAAGGTGGGAGCTTTCCGAAACTTGCTACATAGTCTGTATTTTTAGGATCAACTTTAAATTTTTTCAGAACTTTTGGATGCACAGCACCAACTACCTTCCCTTGGATCTCAGGGTCTAATGTGCTAAAAATTCTTACAGTTTCTTCTTTTCCTATAGTTTCAAATTGAGCTTGTACTTTTTTAGCATCAACTTTTGTAAACATTGCTGAAGCGCCGTAAATTCCAACACCGATCATAATTGGTGTTAGGAACTGTACCAAACTCACTCCAAAGTTTCCAATACCTGCTTGAATTCCAAGAGCAGTACCTTTTAAACGTTTAGGAAAGAAGAGATTTGTACTTGGCATGTAAGACGAGAAATCACCACCACCAAATCCTGTAAGGAAAGCTAGAACCAAGAACATCCAGAATGGAGTCGATGTATCCATTACAGCGAAACCAAGACCAATACATGGTATTATTTTAAGAAATGTAGAAATCGAAATGACGTGTCGAGTTCCATAAATCGGCAATAAAAATGTATGAATGATTCTTAAAATACCTCCAGCTAATCCTGGCATAGCAGCTAACCAAAACAATTGATCTTGTGTGAATTTAAATCCAATACCATTTAGCTTTACGACGAGCGCACTCATAATAAACCACGTTGCAAAAGAGAATGTTAAAGCGCCAGTAGTGATCCATAACGTTTTCCATGCCCGTGAACTTCCTTCTGTTTTCCAAAATACTTCATCTTCTGGATCCCATTTGTTTAACCAAGTTGACATAACTTTTAGTTTAAATTTATAATTATCTAACGATTCTCAAAATTGGGCAAGTCGCCTCTTTGAAAATTTCATGTGTTCTTGATCCCATAAGCAATTTACCCAAAGGTGAAGCAATATGGCTTGCAAGTAAAATTAATTCAGCATTTCTTTCATTGGCAATTGTCACAATTTCATGAGCAACGTCACCCTGACCAAATACAGCTTCAACATTACTTACTCCTAATTCGTTCAATTTCTTGGCTTCATTTATCAAAGCTTGTTTACCAGCTTGAATCCATGATTCTCTAATTGCTGCGAAATTATCAGCATCTGTAGAAAGAAGTCCAGTACTATGCGACTTTTCATTTACATATAACAACAATAGTTTAGAACCGGTCGTATTCGCTAAGTAAGCAGCATGACTTCTTGCTTTTTCAGCCAATTCTGAATTACCAACAGGATATATGATTGTACGGTATGCTAATGATTCATTATTACCTTTATTTACAAATTTTGTTAAGCCAGGTACATGCTCCTGTATTTCAAATTCAATTTCTTCTTTAATAATTATTGCACGTCCCCCTTTATCAACCCAGGTTTTAGTCCATTTACGTTGCGCAACTCTTAATACAACAAATGCAATTACAGCTAATATTGCAAAGGCAATGAATCCCCAGAAAAATGAACCTGTATTTTGTTTAGAAAGCCCCATAGCATTTGGAATAAAACTTCCTCCAAGTGCCCCAATCTCTCCAATCATACTACCTGCAACAGCTGTCGCAAGAGGCCATCGCAATGGAACAAGTTGAAACAGTGCCCCATTTCCTGCACCAAGAGCAGCAAATGTTACCATGAATAATATTGTAGTTCCAACAACGCCGACTGGGAAGGCTGCTAAAATGATTGTTAAGATAACGAATCCAAAAATCGCAGTTAAAGTATTTACTCCACCCCATCGATCGGCAGCCCAACCTCCTACTACTCGAACCGCTGAGCCCATCACGGCTGCTAGCATTGTTAACTGACCAGCTTCAACTTTTGTTACTCCAAATTGATCATGAAAATAAGTAGGTAAGAAATTGGCTAATCCAATGAATCCACCAAATGTAATTACGTAAATTAAATTAAAGGACCAACCATCTTTTTGAAGTAAACATGCTAAATGTTCTTTTAAAGATTGGTGTTCTCTATCAGGTGGTTCTTTTGCAAAAACAATCATTACTACAAATGGAATAAGCATAAAAAGAGCTGCTATACCATATACTGCTTGCCAACCAAATTTCATCGCCAACGGAGGAGCAAACAACATCGCCAAAACGGTTCCACTATTTCCTGCTCCAGCTATACCCATTGCTAAACCTTTATACTTAGGAGGAAACCACCCTGATCCCAATGATAAGGCTACACCGAAGCTTGCTCCTGCAATTCCAAGTAAAACTCCCATGGCCAAAACATCTGAATATTCATCTACCATGAAATAACCAAAAACCATTGCAACCATAATCAATGACATTTCTGTCAAAGCCGCATTTTTTCGACCAATGTATTGTGCTAAAATACCTAGCGGAAAACGCATAATTGCTCCTGCCAAAATTGGCACAGATATCATAAAACCTTTTTGTGCATCCGTTAAATTAAACTCTTCACTAATGAAGGGTGCCATAGCGCCATTCAAGACCCAAATGGCAAAGCAGAAATCAAAATATAAAAAGGATGCGAATAAAGTTGGTGCATGACCCGACTTTAAAAATGTTCTAAAACTTCCCATAACATTTGTTTTAATTATGAAACAAATCTACTTTCAGAAAATGCCCTATAAAATGATTTGAATCATAAATAAGGATGCTTTTATCCTGTTTTATTTTAAATTTCATTTTTTTGTAGTCTTTAGACATTTTAAACAAAAAAAGCCAGATGAAATTCATCTGGCTTTTCTATAAATAAGCAAAAACTATACACCAACACTTACCTCTTTCAGTTTATCCATAATTAATATATAAACATGATCAGGTGAAATGGATTCGATATCAATTCCAAAATTCATCACTCTTGAATTTTGCATTTGTATTAACTCAAGATGGTTCTTATCATGTAATGTAAACAAAACAAAGTGTTTATCTCCTATCACATCTAATATTGCTGCCATAATACCTAAATCAGTTTCAACAATTTCTGAACGCCGAGTCTTAAATTCGTTCAAAGGAAGTTTATATTCCTTTTCAAAAATCTCCTTGATTACTTTATTCCCACCAAAGAACGCATCCATATTTTCAACATCCCAAATTTCAAAGTTTTGGTATTGGAAAGGATTTTCACTAAATCGATGTACTATCATGTTTTTTCTTTCAAAAATAGTTTAAACAATCATTCATTAATATGATTTATATCACTTTTGAAATA
>JBDKHH010000368.1:0-4046 GCA_039797785.1 Bacteroidota bacterium
GTAAAGCGCAAAATGAATTCCTGTTGCATCACCATCATTGCGTTCACTGCCTTTGGGTTGATTCAAGGGTTCGCGTAAAATGCGGTAGCGTAAATCGAAATACTCTTCCCATTCACGTTCTATTTGAGGTGATCTTATTTCCATTTGAATGCGAGAGAGGTAACACGTTTCGTTTCTTTTCCTTCAATCTGTTCCGAACGAATGAGTTCTTTTGCTGATGCATCATTGAACACTTCTTCCAGATTTTTGATTTTCCCACAAGGCACATTGTTCTCCAACATATTTGCTAGAACTTCGTTACTTGAATAGTGCGCCAATTTATCTTGTAAAAGTGTTTGTAATACAGTTCGATGTTGCACACGATTTACATTTGAAGCGAATTTAGGATCGGTACTCAATTCCGTTATCTTCAAAAATGCACACAACTTTTGAAAATGTACATCGCTTCCAATAGCAAAAGTGATTAAAGCCTTGTCTTTCGTTTCAAAGATTTCACCGTAAGGCGCTATATTCGGATGTAAACTTCCAATGCGTTGTGGAATTTTGTCTTCCATTAAATAATTCGACGCTTGATTCGCTAAACTAGCAACAGCAGCATCATACAAAGAAACTGTAACTGTTTTCGCAACTCCATTTTGTGATCGTTCCATCAAAGCTAGGAGCAATGCTTCTTTTAAATGGTGCGCGGCTAACACATCAATTAAAGCAACTGGCATTTTAACAGGCCCACTTTCCGCTGTTCCATTCATCGACATAAAACCAGTTTCAGCTTGAAGAATTAAATCATACGCTACACGATCGCTTTCATCGCCAAAACCTGTGATTTTTCCGCAAATTAATCGAGGATTTACCGCTCTAAGAACTGTATCTTGAATGTTGAATTTCACATCATCGCCCAATTTGAAATTGGAAAGAAGAATATCCGCTTGAGCAACCAATTCAAGGAATTGCTGATAATCGTTGTTGTTTTTTAAATCGAGTTGAAGGTATTCTTTCTTGTAATTGATGGATGAAAAATAAGCCGAAACGGAAGAAGTTGGTTCTTCGCTTCCCAATTTCCATGATCGTGTTACGTCTGGAACTTTTGGATTCTCCACTTTGATTACCCGCGCACCCAATTCTGCGAAAAATGTTCCAACAGATGGTCCAGCGAGTACAGTAGATAAATCTAATACAACAAGATTTGAAAACATGTTATCCAATTTTTACCGAAGTCATCGTCAACGAACCAGCCATTGGTTCATCGTTGAAGAAGGAAATAGCATCCTTTTCTTCTTTTAATGCTAAGGTATATAAAAGTGGGTAATAATGATCCGGTGTTGGGATGGCTAATTTTGCTGCAGCATTTAATTTTTCATAAGCAATTAACGCAGCATGGTCATTCGCCTCGATTTTTTGTTTGAAAATGGTATTCATTTCGATGGCCCAATCAAAACCAAAAGGCTCATTCAATTTATCCCAAGCAACCATTCCAAGATTGTGAACCATGTTTCCACTTCCCATAATCAAAACACCTTTCTTGCGCAGCGCTTGAAGATTTTTTGCTAAATCGTAATGATATTGAGGTGCTTGATTGTAATCAATACTTAATTGTAAAACTGGAATATCGGCATCTGGATACATGTGTCGAACGATTGTCCATGTTCCGTGATCCATTCCCCATTCGTGATCTAATCCAACAGTCGTTGTCGTGAAAAGTTTTGCTGTTTCTTCAGCTAGTTTCGGATCACCTGGTGCTGGATATTCTACGTCAAAAAGAGCTTGGGGAAAACCACCAAAATCATGAATGGTTGGTGGTTTTTCCATAGCAGTAATATATGTTCCTTTCGTCAACCAATGTGCTGAAACGCACAAAACGGCTTTCGGTTTTTCAATTTCAGAAGCGAGTTTTTTCCAATACTGTGAAAAAGAGTTGTCCTCAATTCCATTCATAGGTGAACCATGTCCAACAAAAAGCACAGGCATTTTTGTGTCTGTTTCCGGCAAGGTATCCATTAGTGAGTTTAAAACACTCACAGAACCAACGGCTCCAAGTGAAATTGTTCCACCCATAAGTTTAAGGAAATTACTTCTTTCCATTTAAGGAATTACAATCCTAATTGCCAGTTAACGTACGCTGTAACGCTTGCTCCTTGAGCTTCATCCAATTTGGATTTTTTAATCATCGGAGGCAAAACTTTATTCCAACGTTCTATAGAGTGTTCAGAAATAACAGGTAAATCATGACATTTTCCACAATTTGAATTGTACAATGCCATTCCAGCCATTTCTGCATCTGTACCAGGTCTTAACATTGTAGATACTTTAACTTCTTCAACTTTTTTATCTTCTTCAACAATCTCTGCTGTTTTTGGTTGACAAGCTGCGAAGAATCCTAAAGCAGCAAATGCAATAAATACTTTTTTCATACTAATTAATTTTTTCAATTGTAACCGTTGTGATTCCATTTTGCACAAAGTTTAATTGTTGAGCGGCTTTCAATGACAAGTCAATTACATGTCCTGAGTTTTGACTCAAACGATCATTCACTTTAACAATTACAATAGAATCGTTTTTTAAATTTTTCACACGTAACAACGTTCCAAATGGAAGGCTTTTATGTGCAGCTGTTAATGAATCTTGACGAAAAACTTCCCCAGAAGAGGTACGCTTTCCTTCAAACTTATTGTGGTAATAACTTGCTTTACCCGTTTGAAATGCAGTTTTATAAACAAAACTGCATAAAAGCAAACTTATTATTGACCAACTAACTACTTTCATTACCATGGTAAATATATTTTAAATTTTCGAAACATCGATAGATGAGGGCGCAATTTACGGAAAGATTAACAATTAAATGCAAAAAATAGGGAAGAAGGAACGTGTTTTAGTGTATTGAATGGTAAGCACAAGCGTCTCAAGAATACCATTTTAGCTGAGAATTAATAACAAAAATGTATTTGAAAACTAATCGTTTTGATAAACGAAACTTATTGAACGACAATCAATGATTTCTATCGTTTTCTTGCAAAACATCAAGCAATTTGCGAGATTTACCGCTCTAATAATTCAACAATGCAACAACTCGAATTTATTCAATCGAATTCCGGATTAAATGGAAAATCCATTACCAATACGCTTAACTTATTAAATGAAGGAGCAACAGTTCCATTTATTTCGCGCTATCGAAAAGAAATGACTGGTGGTTTAGATGAAGTTGAGATTACAACGATTCGTGATTTGGCTAAAAAGCATGATGAATTAATTGCTCGACAAAACACAATTTTAAGTTCAATCGAAGAACAAGGAAAATTAACGTCGGAATTAAAAGATAAAATTACTTCGTGCTTTGAATCAACTGTTTTGGAGGATTTGTATTTACCGTACAAACAAAAACGTCAGACAAAAGGAGACAAGGCAAAGAAATTGGGATTGGAACCATTGGCACGTATGATTATGGCGCAGCGTGGAGGAGATCCAGAAACCATGGCAGAGAAATTTGTGAAAGGCGATGTGGAAGATGAAGAAATGGCCATTTCGGGAGCAAAAGATATCATGGCGGAATGGATGAATGAAAATTCAGCAGCACGCGCACGCATGCGTCAAATGTTTCAACGTAAATCCGTTCTAGCTTCGAAATTGGTAAAAGGAAAAGAAGAAGAAGGTGCTAAATACCGTGATTATTTTGATTTTTCAGAACCATTGTACAAATGTGCATCGCATCGCTTTTTAGCCTTGATTCGTGCAGAACGCGAAGGATTTATTTCACTGAAAGCTCAACCAGATCAACAAGAAGCAATTGAATCCTTGGAACGCTTTTTTGTGAAAGGAAATGATGCCTGCGCTGAAATTGTCGCTGAAGCATGTAAAGAATCGTACAAACGTTTGATGTGTCCTTCGTTAGAAAACGAATTGTTGAACGAAGCAAAAGAAAAAGCAGATAAAGAAGCGATTAAAGTCTTTTCAACGAATTTGCGTCAGTTGTTATTGGCGCCGCCAGTTGGTTCAAAGCGTGTTTTGGCAATTGACCCAGGATTCAGAACGGGATGTAAAGTCGTTTGTTTGGA
>JBDKHH010000369.1:0-3423 GCA_039797785.1 Bacteroidota bacterium
CCAATAATTCAGAATTTGAAGATGCCAATGCCAACGAATTTGCAACTGGATCAATTGGGTCTTGAATCAAAACATCCGACAAGACCATCGAACGAATCATGAAATACAAACCAAATGGAACAATGAAAACCACAGTATTCTTAGCCAACTTCACGAAATTGGTTTGCTCCATAAAATAATATGTTGCTGGGAAAAGTAAAACACCTAAAACCGCGGTTTCCTTTGAAAGTGTTGCTAAAAAGAATAAGCTCAATGAAAGTAAGATTTGTACGACTTTTTGTTGACGAATCCACTTTGCAAAGAGGTTCAAACTTGCAAATAAGAAGAGCGCAGCTAACAATTCATCTCTACTTTTCACATTCGCGACTACTTCTGTATGAATTGGATGAAGTACAAACAAAAGCATAGCAGCAATAACCAATTTCTTTTTCTCCTCCCCAAATAAGCGCGTTAAATACTTGAAAACGACAATCATGCAAAGTCCGTATAACAAGACTTGAACGAAATGCGAGGCCGCTGGTTTAGCATCAAAAAATGATTTCTCTACAGCAAAACTCGCCAATGTCACAGGTCGATACGATTCATCCTCGCGACCATCATACCCAAATAAATAACTGTGTTTGAACAATTCAGGAATTCCGCTGATTCCCTCTTGCGTCATTTTATTGGATGTAACAACAATTAAATCATCAATCGTATAATCGTGATTCAAGGTGTTTGCATACGTAATGAAACTCAAAGCAAACCAAAGCCACCATTTCTCCAATACTTTCATAATTCTCTAGTATTTAAATCGTTCCGAAGGCAAAAGGTAATAAATCTTTGGCAGATGAGAAGCGAATCGTTCGTCTATTTTGACTCACCAAAATCACTTGAAAAGGTTCTGTTTGGCGCGATTCTGATTCAACCAATACTTGTCGACATGATCCACACGGCGATAAAATCTTATCAAAGGGTAACAAATCTCCTTTGGCTACGATGACCAACAGTTTAATTGTTTCATTTGGATAGTTTGCACCTGTATAAAACAAGGCAACACGTTCAGCGCATAAACCAGATGGATAGGCAATGTTTTCTTGATTACTCCCAAGCACTACTTCCCCATTTCCCAATAAAACCGCTGCACCAACTTTAAAATTGCTGTATGGCGCATACGCATCATTGGATATTGAATAGGCTTTTTCGACTAGATTTTGCTCCAATTCAGGTAATTCGCTGTAATCTGCAAAATCTTCATATTCTAGTGTTATTGATTTTTTCATTCTTGTCTGTCTTCAGGAATCAATGGATTGAACGACCATTTACGATTCTTTAATTGTTTTAAATCTAATTTCGATTGTTCTAAATTCTTCTCGTCTATTTCATGTAAGAAATCTTCCACATCCTCTTGCTTTAACAAACGTTCAATGTGATAAATATTCTTTAGAATCAGAAACTCTGCCTTTTTGTAATCGCCTTCTCGGTAAAAATCATACGCTAATCGTTGCACCCAAAACGTTGGAACTTGCGTGTTAGAATCAAATGGATCTTCTAGAGAATAGGCCAATTTCAAGGAACTCGTTTTTAAAGAAGCATTGAACAGTGCGAATAAAATCACTGAAGAAAATAGGATATAACGTACTGAAAATGGACTTTTCCTTTTATTTAAATGATAGAAACTGAATCCAGCTAATAGTAATCCAAAAAACAACAATGGAATTCCTCCCGGCCATGTAAGCAATTTAAATTGAATGAAAACCGCTAATAAAAAAAGACTTATTGCGCTGTAGATGCGAGCAATCTTATCTTCCTTTTTTCGCAAGGATTGAATTAGAATATCAATCAATGGAAAAAGAATGGAAAACAAAAGTATCAATGAACCGCCTGGCCAATGAAGTAACTTAAAAACAATTGCAATGATAATTAATACGATATACGTGATCAGCATACTAGTCCCGAATGATTCTAGACAAATATAAAGAATAAATGAAATAATGATGGATATGGAAAATGAAGGAATGCTGGAAATTTTCTATTTTTGCACTCGATTATGAATCAATACAAAAAAGTTGCGTTTTACACCTTAGGGTGCAAGTTGAATTTCTCGGAGACATCAACCATTTCTCGTCTATTCGATGATGCTGGATATGCGAAGGTTGATTTTGAAGAAACTCCGGATATTTATGTGATTAATACATGTTCAGTAACTGAAAATTCTGATAAAAAATGCAAGCAACTTGTAAAAAAGGCCTTGAAGATTAATCCAGATGCTTTTGTGGCGATTATTGGGTGTTTCGCTCAATTAAAACCTGTTGAAATCGGTCAAATTCCCGGAGTTGACATCGTTTTGGGTGCAAATGAGAAATTCAATTTGATTGAACACATCGAAAAATTAGAATCGAAGCCAGAAGAAACAGTGATTGAGTTTGAATCAATCAAAAACACCAAAGAGTTTGTCCCTGCCTTTTCTTATGGCGATCGCACACGCTCATTCTTGAAAGTACAAGATGGTTGTGATTATTTCTGCACCTTTTGTACAATTCCATTAGCACGTGGTAAAAGTAGAAATGCATCGATTGCAAAAACGCTAGAAGAAGCAGAGAAAATTGCTTTAACTGATGTAAAAGAAGTTGTTTTAACAGGTGTGAACATCGGTGATTTTGGACAAGGAGGCGACGAAAACCTTTTTGGTTTGGTCAAAGAATTGGATAAAGTTGAAGGAATCGATCGTTACCGTATTTCTTCGATTGAGCCGAATTTATTGACGAATGAGATTATTCATTTTTCCTTAAACGAGTCAAAACGTTTCGTTCCCCATTTTCATGTTCCATTGCAATCAGGAAACAATCGTTTGTTGAAAGCGATGCGCAGAAAATATTTACGTGAATTGTATGCTGAACGTGTTGCTTACATTAAATCATTGCGCGCTGATGCCTGTATTGGTGTTGACGTCATTGTTGGTTTTCCTGGTGAAACAGATGAAGAATTCTTGGATACCATCAATTTCTTAAAAGACATTGATATTTCGTATTTGCATGTCTTTACCTATTCTGAACGCGCGAATACAACCGCTGTGAAACTTGGCGATCCTGTTCCAATGGCTGTTCGACGTGAACGTAGCAAACAATTGCACATCCTTTCTGATAAGAAAAAACGCGCATTTTACGAGCAAAACATTGGTTCTATTCGCTCTGTTTTATTTGAGCACGAAGAAGACAATGGTGTAATGTATGGTTTCACAGAAAACTATGTGAAAGTCAAAATGCCGTATGATGCAACAATGGTCAATACCTTTCAAACAGTGAAACTGACTGAAATTGACCGTGATGGAATCATGAAATGCGAATTGGCGAATTAATTTTTATGCGCTAACGTCATTTCACGCTTTCCCGGCGGACCTGGAACTGCTTCAATTGTAAATCCCAAGGCTTTTAAATCACGTTT
>JBDKHH010000370.1:0-7093 GCA_039797785.1 Bacteroidota bacterium
GCAATTCGCAGTTTATTAGATGAATATGTTCGTCCTGCAGTTGAAAATGATGGTGGAGCAATTGAATTCCGTGGATTTGAAAATGGAGTTGTTTCCGTTTTAATGAAAGGTTCTTGCGCTGGATGTCCATCTTCCACAGCAACCTTAAAAGGAGGAATTGAGAATTTACTAAAACAACACTTACCTGAAGTCACCGAGGTAGTTGCTGAAAACGAATAAACAAAAAAAGTCCAATTGAGAAATTGGACTTTTTTTTATACATCAATTTTAATTTCTACAGCCAGGAGAACATCGCTTCTAAATCTTGCGGTTTCATCCATTGTTTCATACGTTCAGCCAAAATAGCTTTCAAAGCGTCTTCCGTATACACATCTTTGCCTTTTTCATCGTAGTTCAACACATTCACAGGTAACACAACTGCTTCAACAGTTTTAGCGAAGTAGATAACACTTCCGTCTTCAGTCGCCAATCCTAAAATTGCACCTGGCAAACCACCAAATCCTTCTGGTCCGATTGATGGAACTACTTCAACAGAAAACCAAGCATAAATGCGTGTTGAATCGTTCATGTTCCAAATCGCTTTGCGACAATTATATCCGCTAATTACACGTTTACTTTCTGTTACTTTCCAATCACGCTTGTCAATCGTATCTTTAATGTAGGCAGGATTTCCCCACAAATCCATTACGATAAATTTCTCACGCTGATTAACATTTTGATAAACCGTATTATGCGTTGTGAAATACTTCATCATTCCTTGTTCAGGTTCATCGCTTTCAATTGGACGAAAAATCGACATTGAATCATTGAAATACAATTCAAAATTTTCAATTCGGTATTTATTTTCTTCCGTAATGAAATTCTTCAAACGTGGATTATCACCCAAACGTTTCTTCAAATTTGTTTTACGTTCAAAAACAATTTTCCCAGAACTCATTTGTCCAAATGAACTCAAAGAAAGCAGAGCAACAACTACAACTGCTAATATTTTCTTAGTGCATGCCTCTAAAGTCATCTTCTTTTGTTTTTCTGTTATTGAATCGGTATGTTACTTTTAATAAGAAATAACGCGAAATAATCGTTGTTCTAAAGTCAGTAACAGCATTACCGCTTACCGTTCTTCTAGCATTAATGTTTTGGTTTAATATGTCGTTTCCTGTAATTGCAACCACTAGATTTTGAGTTTTAAGGAATTTCTTACTTACCTCACCATTTAAGACAAAATATTCAGTGTCATAAAATCCTTCTCCTGGTTGCGCGTTTTTCGTGTATTTACCATCCACTTTAATCGTAAATCCTAGTGGTAATCTCCAATCAAATCCTGCAGAATACACTTGAATACTAAATGGCGTGTTAGAAACAGTACTCAACGAACTAATTGGGTTGTTATACGAATAGCTACCTGATAAATTAATATCTAATGAATCCCATTGGAAATCGATTTGCATTTCTGGTGTTACAGCATAATTGTCCGTCACGTTTTCTAACGAACCAATCATACTTTTGAAACGATTAAACGAAGCCGAAACAGATGGTTGGAATTCAATCATTCTGTTTAAAATTGGGTAACCACCACCTGCCCAAACAGAAGAAGTAATGTTTCCATCAACATTGATCGTCATGGTGTTGGTTCTTCCGTATTCGTCATACGATGTTTGCGTACCAAATGCATTGTTTGTCATCGCCACCATACCACCAGTCCAAATATATCTTCCTGAAAGCGCATTCCATGTGTTGAAATTTGCCATCACATTGTGTACATAATTTGGTTTCAAATTTTGATTTCCAATTTGGATACGATTTGGATTTGAATTGTCCTGAACCGGTTGTAAATCATTGATTGAAGGCTGAGAAGAACTTGTCGTATAATTCAACATGAAACGCTTACTCATACTTGGCTTATATTCAAATCTGAATTTCGGTAATACATTGTTGATGTTTTGATTAACGATTAAGCCAGAAATTAAATTATGGTTGTCAATATTGATATTTCGGAAGTAAGCACCACCAGCTACCAAATATTTTCCAGTTTCAAAAATCAACTCTGTACCAGCTCTATTTTGAACACGTGTGTTATCAAAAGTATTCGATAAATCCGCTCTGTAAGCTGTGTAATCCGAACCTACCTTGTCAAACGTTTCTTTCTCTTGTTTTGAAATTCCATATTCAAACAAATAATTGAAATTGATTTTCCATTTTTTTGAAAGTGGCTCGAAATAACTTACTGTTCCGTAGTGACTTGTAGACGAATTATTGTTTGTTTTCTTTTGGTCTGTCGTATCAGCAGTTGCAATCAATTTGTAATCAGACAATGAATACAATTGACCATCTGTTTTGTTATTGGTTAGATTCAAATCGTAGCGCACTTCTAATTCACGTCTTTTCTTCATGAATTTTCGATACAAACGAACTGTATTATTACTTTGTAAACCTTTTGAATCGTTCGTGTTTCTAATTTCCGTTGATAACGATTCTGTTCCTGTTTCACCAATGAAAGAAGAGAAATCAGCATTATCCGACAAAGCAGTACTAAACGAAACAGATGGTTTAAATTCCAACAAAGTCAATGAATCCAGCTGGCTAGAAAGCGTCAAGTTCAACTTGTGTGCTTCATTTGTTGAATAATTGCGCGTTGAATCATTTGTAAAGTAGGTTGTGTCAGATAAGAAATATTGAGATTGACTTGATGAACGCGCATCTAATCGGTCATTGTAATAAGAGTAGTTAAACAACAATTCAGTGTTTTGTTTTTCACCATACTTGTCTGAAAAATAAACTCCCGCTTTAAATGTTTGCGGAATACCATTCGTATTTGTTGTGTTATTTGGCTCCCAGAAATTTCTGTTTGCTCCATCCTCGTTTGAAAGTCCAAATTTATTCAAATCACCACGACCAAAATTTGAACGAGGTGTGTTCGATCCCAAAGCAAAAACAGATATTTTTTGTTTTGAATTGAATTTGTTCAACAGTAATTCTCCTTCATAAAATGGCACAGTACCAGCATAATCAGAACTTAGTGGTGTTAATGCCATGTCGGATGCTCCCGAAATCCTTCCGAAATAACCTTTCTTGGCTTCATCTTTCAGTTTTAAGTCGAGGACTTTTATCTTCTCTTCAGATCCACCAATCGTTTCATTGTCGGTTTTTTCGTAAATCTGAACAGTTTTAATCCCATCTGCACCAAGATTTTTTGTTGCAATGGTTGGATCAGTTCCAAAAAACTCATCTCCATCCACCAACACTTTATTGATTTCTTGTCCTTGTGATGTGATTTTTCCATCACTGTCAATCTTAATTCCTGGAAGCTTTTTCAGCAAATCTTCAACAACAGCTCCTTCAGCCACTTTGAATGAATCGGCCACGTACACCAAAGTATCACCCTTGTAGTATATTGGATTTTTATTCGCATAAATCACAACTTCCTGCAATTCTTTTGACATTGGCGCCATACGAACATTTGGAATGTTGATTTCGTAATTGTCTTTGCTTCCAAAAATGTAATATGTGCGATCATCAAATTTTGGATGGGCAACTACCAACGAAAAAGTATCCGCTGGAAAACCTGTTAAGGTGAAATTCCCTTGCTTGTCAGAACGTGTAAAACCCAATAAAAGCGAATCTTTTACACGAACTGCCATCACCATTGAATTGTGTAAAGGCGCACCTGTTGAATCGTTGACAACACCTGAAACTTTCATTGTTTGTGCGAAACTATTCTGCAGCGCAACAATGAAAAAAAAGGCGACAAAAAGTTGAAATAATTTATTCATAACGTTGATTCTCTATCGAACGGCAAGTTTAGCTATTTCATTCGATGAGAAAACGTTAAAAATGTCAAACGGCACGAATCTTTGCTTAATGGTTAAGTTGGTAGATATAAAAAAACGCCTTGTTAATTGATAACAAAGCGTTTTATTCGAATTTCGTCATTGGTATTGAGTACTAAGAAATAGGACCCTTCTTCTAGTTGAGAGAGATCAAAAGTCATCAATCCTTGTTCGTTGGGAATAAATTGAAAATAGTATTCGGAACCTCGTGTGTTTGTAACAGAAACCGAAGAATATTTATCGAAATTTCCGTTGACTTCTACTAGCAATTCATCTGTTTCAGTATTCATTTTCATGGTGAAAATTGTTTCCTTAACAACGGCAGTATCTTCTTTTGATTTCTCTTTCTTTTCGTCAATTGAATGAGCGAATAAGGTGTTCACGCTTAATAACAGCATGACTAGGCTAAGCACTTTTGTTTTCATCTTTTACTTTTTAATTTGTTTAATTAATCAGTGTTTAAAAGTGAGACTTCTGAAAACTTGATTTGTTACTTTCTTTCAAAAACAATTTTTAAATGGTTCCTATTGCTTTTTGAACGGTAAAAATCCTGTTCAGTTGAATCGTTTCAAACTGTTAAGATGACACTACTCGCGCGCTGCAGGTCATTTTTGACACCACAAAATTGATAACTTTTTGCTTTTAAAAAACGTGGAAAAAGAGATTTAACAAAAGCTTAATTACACAATTCCGAATTAAACTTTTGCCAATGTGTGATTGGTTCTTATTTAATTTTAACCGTGATAAGCACTTGAAATGTTAGTCCTGTATTATCAGTCATAACTTCATGATTTACAATCAGTGGAGTACCAATCATTTTCTTTTCATTTTTCATTAACTTAACAATGTCTCCTTCTTGGTATTGAATGGCCAATGATGAAGCATAACCTTCGGCAGAATTTTCTCCAACTAATAGATATTTCATCCCTCCACCTTCAGCAAAACCTTGGAACGTTGTTTCGAACGGACCTTGTTGATTGATAATTTGCATTGCGCGATCTACCGATAAGGCCTTTGCAGGAATCACTTGAAATGTCGTGTTAATCAAATCCTCTTCAACATCTGCTTTACGTTCTTTTGTAAAGATTACCTTGCCTTTTTCATAAAAGGAAATGCGCTCAATAAATAATGGTTTTGCTCCTGTGTTATCATAATACACTTCTTTGGAAGCGAATTGCGTTCCGTTTTCTACATAAAAGGTATTCGTTCCATAGTTGCCAGTTTCAGCGTATGAGAATTTTTCTTCGATTTTTACTTCTTTTTGATCCTTATCCAAATAACCAATTGCTTCAGCTGTTGAACCTGCGTTGTTGTTATATGACAAACTTCTAACTGGGATTAGTTCCGGATTATTTTCAATCGCGGCAATACGATTTTCAAATTCCGTTTCATTATCAATTGTTTGAACCTTTTCAACCTTTTCTTTTTGTCCTTCTTCTTTATTTGATTGACATGCTGAAAATACTCCTAAAAGGATTACTGCGGAAAAAAATATCTGTCTGTTCATAGCTTCTTGTTTTGACGATAATGAATCGAGGCACAAAAGTAACAAGTTTCAGCAAAAATAAATGAAACTTCCAAAAATCAAAAAGGATTCATGGACAATGAAAAAAATGCCTTTGATAGAATTGTGCTATCAATTGATTTTTTAGTGCTACTAACTATCTCCTGATTCTCATTCATTTGTAACATAAAACTTTAAAACTATGAGTACAGAATCACAAAAACCGACTTTTAAGTCGCATTATGACAACTTCATTGGTGGAAAATTTGTTGCACCAGTTGGAGGAGAATACTTTGAGAACACTTCACCGATTGATGGAAAAGTATTTACAAAAGCTGCTCGTTCAGGTAAAGAAGATATTGAATTAGCATTGGATGCTGCTGAAGAAGCGTTCAAAACATGGAGTAAAACTTCACCAACATATCGTTCTAGTATTCTAAATAAAATCGCAGACGCTTTAGAAGCAAATTTAAATGATTTAGCGGTGATCGAAACGATTGATAACGGTAAGCCAATTCGCGAAACAGTGAATGTTGATTTACCATTGTGTATTGACCATTTCCGTTATTTTGCTGGTGTTATACGTGCAGAAGAAGGAACAATTTCAGAACACGATGAAAACACAGTAAGCATTTGTATCAATGAACCATTAGGTGTTGTTGGACAAATCATTCCTTGGAACTTCCCATTATTAATGGCTACATGGAAATTGGCTCCAGCTTTAGCTGCTGGATGTACAGTAGTAATGAAACCGGCTGAGCAAACACCAACTTCAATCATGTGTTTCATGGAATTGATAAAAGATATCGTTCCTGCTGGAGTGATTAACGTTGTTTCAGGTTTCGGTCCCGAAGCTGGTAAACCATTGGCGCAATCACCACGTATTTCCAAAGTATCATTTACAGGAGAAACAACAACAGGTCGTTTGATTATGCAATATGCTTCTGAGAATTTAATTCCTGTTACAATGGAGTTAGGTGGTAAATCACCAAATATTTTCTTCCCTTCCGTTTGTGATGCAGATGATGAATATTTTGACAAAGCTGTTGAAGGAGCCGTATTATTTGCTGTAAACCAAGGTGAAGTTTGTACATGTCCATCGCGTATTTTGGTACACGAAAGCATCTACGACAAATTCATGAGCAAAGTTGTTGAACGCACGAAAGCAATTAAAATGGGTAATCCTTTGGACAGCACAACAATGATGGGTGCTCAAGCATCGAATGATCAATACGAGAAAATTCAATCGTACTTGAAATTAGGAGTTGAAGAAGGAGCCGAATTATTGTGTGGTGGAGATGTTCAACAATTGGACGGAGACTTAGCTGGAGGATATTACATTCAGCCAACTTTGTTCAAAGGACACAACAAAATGCGCATTTTCCAAGAAGAAATTTTTGGACCAGTCGTTTGTGTTACAACTTTCAAAACTACTGAAGAAGCGATTGCAATAGCCAACGATACATTGTATGGTTTAGGTGCTGGTGTTTGGACACGTGATGCTCATGAGTTGTACCAAGTTCCACGTGCGATTCAAGCAGGACGTGTTTGGGTAAACTGTTACCACGCTTATCCAGCTCATGCTCCTTTTGGAGGATACAAAAAATCTGGTTTCGGAAGAGAAAATCACTTGATGATGTTAGGCCATTACCGTCAAACAAAAAACATGTTGGTTTCTTACGATAAGAATAAATTAGGATTCTTTTGATTACGCTAGTCGGGATTCTTGTCGTTTAGTGTTCCCGGCGAATGTGAATTTCAA
>JBDKHH010000371.1:0-2575 GCA_039797785.1 Bacteroidota bacterium
TTACGGCAAAGTTAATTAGAACATGGAACATAGAACATGGAACATCGACTTTTTTCTCTGAAATAAATTGGTTAATTTCATCCTCCGTGTCAGAAAATCGTCAAATATTCAGTTTACAGCAAGTTGTTTCTTCCATTCGAAAAACAATTGAAGAACGCTATCAATCAAGTTATTGGGTGAAGGCGGAAATGCATAAATTGAATTTATACCCGAGTGGACACGCTTTTCCGGAATTGGTTCAAAAGGAAAATGACAAAATTGTCGCACAAATAAATGCTTCTATTTGGAACCATAATTTTCAACGCATCAACAAACAATTTATTCAAGTTGTAAAAGAACCGTTAAAAGAAGGAACGACCTTATTGCTAAATGTTAAAGTTGTGTTCCATGAAACATTTGGGCTGAGTTTGCAAATTTTGGATATTGATCCCAATTATGCACTTGGTGAATTGCAGCGCGAACGCGAAGAAACCTTGAAAAAGTTACAGGCTGAACGTTTGATCAATGCGAATCAATTATTGGATTTTCCTTTGTTACCAAAACGCATTGCCATTGTTTCAGCGGATACGAGTAAAGGTTTATCCGATTTCATGAAAGTCTTGAACAACAATCCATGGAATTATCAATTTTTCACCATGCTGTTTCAAGCGTATTTGCAAGGAGACGTTGCAGCACCTTCAATCATTGAACAATTAAAGCGGATTGAAAAAGTAAAACATCATTTTGACGTGGTGGTAATTGTGCGTGGTGGCGGCGGTGAAGTTGGACTTTCGTGCTACAACAATTATGAGTTGTGTAAAGCCATTGCTTCTTTTTCCTTACCAGTGTTAACTGGAATTGGACATTCGACAAATATGACGGTTGCAGAACTAGTAGCCTTTCGAAATGCCATTACACCAACTGAATTAGCAGACTTTTTGTTGCAAACCTTTCACGATTTTTCAGTTCCTGTGAACGATGCTCGTAAAGTATTACGAACTTCAAGTGCTCGCTTGCTAGAAACGAATAAACAACTCTTTTCAGCAGAAACAAAACACTTCAAAAACAGCGCAAACAACTATTTATTGGACGCGAAAAATACCTTAGTGGTAACGAGTCAAAAATTCAAGAATGAGGCTAAAACCTTACTTACACGTAATCGAGAGCACTTGCATTTTGCGCAAAAAGAATGTTTAAATTATTCCAACCGTTTGTTTAAAGTGAATCGTGAAAAATTAGCTGAACACGTCATTCAACTTCCGACAAAATTTGCCAATCGACTAGTGAAAGAACAACAGCATCTTTCTGAAATGGAAAGCATGGTGCGGTTAATGGATCCTAAAAATGTATTGAAACGCGGTTATTCCATTACAACTATCAATGGGCAAACCTTAGATAAAAATAATTCTGTAAAAATCGGTGATACAATCAAAACAGTAACGTTTGATTTTGAACTCACCTCAACCATACTAAAAAAAGAAGAACATGGCGAATGAAATTACTTATACAGTAGCTTTTGAAGAATTGCAACAAATTGTGCGTGACATGGAAGACGGTGAAATCACTGTTGATGAATTGGCCATTAAAGTTAAACGCGCAGCCGAATTAATCAAGGTTTGCAAAAACAAACTAACGTCAACCGAAGAAGATGTGAATTTGATTTTAAAAGAGCTCGAAAACTAATAATCTTGAGAAATACGTATATTTGATTATTCAAAACGAATAGTATCATGAAAAAAACAATCCTTACCTTAATTACATTTTCGATTTGTTCAATCACATTTGCGCAAGACGAAATGCCTGTCAAAGAAAAATTAGACCGAACAGGTGACTTTATTATTGAACCAGCTGTTGGTATTCCAAATGCAGGAAGTTTCTTCCTAATGTCAGCGAATGTATTTGACTTTTACGATGGAGGCGAAACTGTAGAAAACACAAGTATTCCTGTTCAATTTGGTGGCCGCCTAGAATACATGGTTTCGCATAGAATAGGAATAGCCTTTGAAGGGAATTATGAAAAATCCGGTTTTGATAGAACATATATTCAAACCGAATATGATAACAATACTGGAACATATGTTGAATCTACGGTTCATGAGATTTATGAAATGCGTAAAACTCGTTTTTTAGCACGTTTTCAATACCATCCAGTTCAAACAGAAAAAGTTGATTTGTTTGTTGGTGCTGGTTTAGGGATGACACTGGAAAAAGAAACAAATCCTGAAAATACAATTGATGAATTCGATTCTTTTTTCTTTCCAATCCTTTTAGTGGATAGAGCAACAAGTCCTTTAGCTGCGCGTATCTTTTTCGGTACACGTGTAAATTTCACTCAACACCTTGGTATGTTGGTTGAAGTTGGTATGGGAAGTGGTTCTGTTCTTAATTTGGGGATTAACGCTCGATTCTAAATCAACTAATTAAAACGAAAAGGTCAGATAAAACTGGCCTTTTTTTGTTTGCGTACATTTTGAACGAATTGAACAATAACGTGTAATCATGGTATGAAAAATTTGATTTTCATTCTTTTCTTTATAATAACGGGTGTTGCACGCGCCAATTCTATCTATGATACGATTTACCATCCTTTTTATTC
>JBDKHH010000372.1:0-9709 GCA_039797785.1 Bacteroidota bacterium
GAAGGAAAAGAAAACTGGTTCGTGATGGTGAATGTTCCAAGTAACGCAGGTCAAGACTGGGAAACCATTCGTACAACCATTCGCCAAGATGTGATTTCAAAACTTTCCAAAGTCTTGAATGAAGACATCGAATCCTTGATTGAAGAAGAAGATTATTTAGATCCAATTCGCATTGAAGAACGTACCTCAAGTTTTGCAGGTGCGCTGTATGGAGCAAGCTCAAATGATCGCATGGCAGCATTCTTCAGACATCCAAATTTCTCAAAGGTAAAAGGTTTGTATTTCGTTGGAGGAAGTGTTCATCCAGGAGGAGGAATTCCTTTATGTTTACTCTCTGCGAAAATTGCCTGTGGAGAAATTACTCAGGTTTAAGTAGATTCAGTTCAACTTCATTTCGGTAAACATCTTCCAGTACTTCACGCTTGCGAATTAAATGCGCTTGTCCGTCCAAGATCAACACTTCAGCTGGACGCAAACGCGCATTGTAATGATTACTCATAGAAAAACCATACGCTCCAGCGTTTGAAATCGCTAAAATATCTCCTTCACGGACTTCGTTCAGTAAGCGGTCGTATCCAAACGTGTCGCTTTCACAAATGTAGCCAACAACAGAATACAGTTTTTCATCCCCAGAAGGATTAGAAATATTTTGAATGTGATGATATGCATTGTAAAACATCGGTCGAATAAGGTGATTTTGTCCACTGTTCACGCCAGCAAATACGGTCGAAGTTGTTTGTTTAACGACATTTACTTCAACCAATAATTTCCCCGCTTCACTTACAATGTACTTTCCTGGTTCAAACCATAATTCTAAGTCACGACCATAGGATTCGCAAAATTTCGCAAAGGAAACGGCGATCTTTTTTCCAATTTTTTCAATGTTGGTAACGATATCTCCTTCTTTGTATGCGACTTTGAATCCACTACCGAAATCCATGAATTCTAAATCAGGAAAATAGTCGGCTGCTTCGTACAACAATTCTGCTCCACGCAAAAATACATCAGCATCAATAATATCACTTCCTGTATGCATGTGTAAACCATTTACGCGAATTTTGTAGTGTTCCATGATACGCTGAACGTGGCGCAATTGATGAATCGAAATTCCGAATTTTGAATCAATATGTCCGACAGAAATATTGGAATTTCCACCAGCCATGATGTGCGGATTCAAACGAATGCAACACGGAATGGAAGAGCCGAATTCATTTCCGAACTTTTCGAGAATGGTTAGATTGTCAATGTTTAGGTGAACGCCCAATGCAATTGCTTCTTTAATCTCTTCAAATGAAACACAATTGGGCGTGTACATTATTTCTTGTGCTTCAAAACCTGCGCGCAGTCCCAAATAGATTTCTTCAATGGAAACAGCATCCAAACCAGCGCCTTCCGCTTTAAGAATACGCAATATGTTGACATTGTTCAAGGCTTTCAATGCGTAGTGCAACTTCACGTCTTTCACATTAAATGCCGATTTTAGTTTGGCATATTGTTCCTTGATTTTGTTCGCGTCATACACGTAAACGGGCGTTTGAAATTGTGTTGCTATTGAAAGTAATTCGTTTGACATTCTGTAATTTTTAATTTGGGAGTGCAAAGATAGAAATTTAATAAACTAACACAATGTTAAAAAATAACCTAAAGTGTTAAATAAAACAATGTAACTTTATGATGAACGAAATTGTTCTAGTAGTGTATTCAAACAAAAATTAAGATTTACCCATCTAATTCATCACAAATGAAAAAACTTTTGCTCGCGTTTTCAATGCTGTTTTCAGTTGCATTGATCGCACAAACATCTACCGTACAAACCTTAAAATCCGAAATAAAGAAAGTTCGACTGTTCTTAACCTCAGGAGAATTTCAGCATGAACAGACAGTCAAATTTGTAAAAGGAAGAAACAAGTTGATTTTCTCCGGAATTTCTGCCTATGCTGATCCACAATCGATTCAATTTGTTGGTGATGGAAAATACAGAATCGTTTCGGTTTCTACGGAAATGGATTTCTTGGCCGCGGAGCAATTCAATCCACGCATTCGAGTACTTCAAGATTCATTGGAAAGTTTGAAGGACAAACATCAATTCAATTTAGATCAAATGGATGCCTTAAACATGGAAAGTCAGTTGATGAAGGCGAATATGAAGCTGGGCGGTCAAGGACAAAATTTGACGACTGCACAAATCAAAGAAGCAGGTGAATATTACAGAACCAGAACATTGGAAATCAATAAATCGCTTTCGAAATTGAAGAAAGAACAACAGAAATATGATGCGATGATTGAAAATACGCGCTATCAATTAGTGGAATTGAATTTTCATGAAAACCAACGCAGTAACCAAGTTGTTGTATTAATTGATTGTGACGATGTAGCAACGATGAAAACGAATTTGAAGTACTTGGTTTCTGACTGTGGCTGGGCTGCAAGTTATGATTTATCAGCAGCAGATATCAATCAAAAAATCAATTTGAAATACAAGGCGCAAGTGTACAACAATACTGGAAGTGACTGGGAAAATGTGGATTTGGTCTTATCGACTGGAGATCCGCGTTTATCAGCTTCTCATCCAGAACTTTCGCCTTGGTATTTAAATTATTACGAAGCGTCCAAATTGAGTAAGAAATCGTATTACGCACCACAAGTCGTGCAAGAAGATTATCGCCAAGAAGCGCAATACAATATCAATGTTGCGAATCAACGTGCGTATGATAATTATGTGTTGGACAAAGATTTAAATGATTTCAAATCGAATAAATTATTTGATCAATCGGTTTTAACGCCACAGCAAGTGCAAGCAGCGGTAGTGAATATGCGTCAAATTGAAATTTCAGAATTGACTGCTGAATTCATTATTCCGGATAAATTTTCATGTCCTTCTGATGCAAAACCATATATGGTGAATGTGAAAGAAATGAATTTAGACGCAACATTCTCGCACATTACAGTTCCGAAATTGGATAACGCAGCCTTTTTGATGGCGCACATCGTTGGATGGCAAGAATTGGAATTGATTCCTGGACCAACAAATGTGTATTTCGGTGGAGAATTTGTGGGTGTTTCACAAATCGAAACGCGCAATGTTTCTGATACTTTGTCCTTGTCATTTGGTCGCGATTCTAAAGTCGTGGTGATGCGCAAGTTGAAACAAGAAATGAGCACGAAAAAAGTGATTGGCGGAAGCAAAAAAGAAGCGTATTTGTACGAAATTGTCGTGCGTAACAATCGAGCTGTTCCAATTCGTATTGATGTTTACGATCAAATTCCAATTTCAAGAAGTAGCGATATTACTGTAACCGTTGACAATGTTTCCGAAGGTAAAACAAATGCAGAAACGGGTGAAGTAAGCTGGCAATATGTCATTCAACCAACGGAAGTCAAGTCAACAGAAATTGGCTACACGGTAAAATATCCGAAGGATGCAAATATTACGATTCAACGATTCAGAACAGTTTCCTGTCCATCGTTTTAAGAATCATTCAAACAGAAAGTGGGCTAACTTAGTTTAGTTCACTTTCTAATTTATCTACCGCACGAACGCCAAACTGATCATTAGACCATTTATAAACGGTTTTGCTTGATTGGATTTGAATAAATGTTGGGAAACGATGTCCTGCGATTTCAGCTGCCTTGTCAATTGATGAAGTTAAGACGATTGGAAATGCCCCTTCAGCTTCTTGAATGTACGGTTTCAAATCGTTTTTCGATTCTGAACATACGATGAATTGAATGCGAATTGAAGGATTTCGCTTTTTAATCAATTTCAACTTTTCGATGCTAGCCATGCAATAAGGACAACCTGGAATTGTAATCACGGCTAAATCTGTATTCTTAAATTCTTTTAAACCAGTTGATTCTTTGATGTCAGTACCAATTAATGAAAAATCACCTTCGTAAATTGGATGAAGGATAAAACCAATTCCAAATGGGGCTAAAAGAAGTAGAACACTAAGAGAATACTTTAAAAATTTATTTCTGATTTTATTTTTAGAAAATGCAAAAGCGAGCAATATTCCTATTACCACTAATAATAGATAAGGAAGTGCTTTCGAAAGAGTCCAGCTGAAATTCATTGATAGGCAGCTTTGCTCTAGTTGATTCGCGAAAAGTAGAATAATAGCCAGTAAAAGTAAAAGGAGGATTTTTTTCATATAGTTAAGGGTAAAAAAAAAGGAAGCCGAAACTTCCTTTTATAAAATAAAAGTTTAATCTTATTTTAATTTGCAACTTCCTGACAAAATTGCAGCATTTGCGTTTAAAGCGTCGCATGATTTTTCAGCATCTTTTTTCTTAACGTCTTTCATTGTAGAAGTTGAAGTTAAACCGTTAATAGTACACTCACATGTGTAATCTTTTTTACAAGAAGCTAAAGTCAACATTCCTAAAGCAGCAACAAATAATACTTTTTTCATAATTAATCGATTTAATTGATTTATAAATTAGGTGCTAAAACTATTAAAAAAATTATATATACTGTCAAAAAAAGTTAAAAAGCTTAATAAAAAAATGTGTTAAATAATTTTCGGCCTGATTAATTGTCTAGTTATCAAATAAAATTGAGATTTGGATCCAAAGTAAAAATTCTTTTTTCTTTATGTACTTCACAATTTTCTCAGTAATTTGGCGTTTTCAAAGCATAATTTGAATGAAAGGTATCCTGTTAATAATAGCACTTGTTCCCTTGTTGGTTTTTGGTCAACAAGCGAATGGTCGATCGAAATCCGAAATAGGATTTATGGTCGGTGGTTCAAGCTATTTAGGAGATTTGAATCAGTTTAATCCAATTCGCAATACGCAATTGGCCGCTGGTTTGGTATATCGCTACAATGTTCATTCGCGTTTAAGTGTTCGCGCAAATTTCTTCTACGGATCAGTGAAAGGAGCCGATTCAGATGCTTCTCGTTCGATTTTAGTGAACCGTAATTTGAATTTTGAATCAAAAATTTATGAGTTGGCTGGCGGTGTTGAGTTCAATTACTTTCCATTTCGCTTGGGACACGACCGCTACAAAGGAACGGCGTATGTGTTGGCCGAAATTGGTTTGTTTCGCATGAATCCAACAACCGATTTTAATGGCGATCAAATCGAATTGCAACCACTTGGAACAGAAGGGCAGGGTAGTAGCTTGAATTCGAAAAATCATTACAGTTTAACGCAATTAACTATTCCGCTTGGCATCGGTTGTAAATTGTCTTTGGGTAAAAAAGCGGCTTTGACGTTTGAAACTGGAATTCGCAAAACGTTTACGGATTATTTGGATGATGTGCATAGTGATTCGTACGTGGATTTAGATGTGTTGGCTGTTGAGAATGGCCCATTAGCAGCAACTTTAGCAAATCGCAGTTTGAACGGAAATCGTTACGGTAAACGAGGAACAGCAGCTACAAAAGATTGGTATTTCTTTTCGGGAATGATGTTGACCTTCCGTTTGGGCGCTCCAAACAAATGCTACAATCACTAATTCAGTAAATTTTCCGACCTTTGCCTTGATTGAGATGAATTCTAAACATCCGATCTCTTATTCCATTCAAAGAACATGACAGAAGCGAACAAAGCGGGAAAAGCGCCAAAACCATCTAAATTTCAACCTAAAGGTATTTCAATTCTACACGAAGATCAAGATATTCTTGTAGTTGATAAAGCTGCTGGCTTGTTGACAGTTGGAACAGACCGTGAACGCGAGCGCACTGTGCATTACCTGTTGAATGAATACGTGAAAAAAGGAAATATTCGCTCGAAAAATCGTGTGTATGTGGTTCACCGCTTGGATCGTGAGACTTCTGGCGTTCTCGTCTTTGCTAAGAATGAAAAAACCAAAGCTTTCTTGCAAGAAAATTGGGCCGATTTCAGTAAATCGTATTTAACAATTGTTCAAGGTAAACTGAAAGAAAAAGAAGGTGTAATCACAAGTTATCTTGCTGAAAACAAAGTATTCCGTGTGTATTCGGTGAAAGATGAAACGAAAGGGAAATTGGCAAGAACAGGCTACAAAGTCTTAAAAGAAACCGCTGACTTCAGTTTGTTGAACATCGATTTATTTACTGGTCGTAAACACCAAATCCGTGTGCATCTTTCAGAAAAAGGACATCCTGTTTTGGGCGATAAAATGTATAGCAAAGATGCCAAAGGTGTTCGTCGTTTGGCTTTGCATTCTTCTTCCTTGACGATTGTTCATCCCTTCTCTAAAAAAGAAATGACCTTCAAAGCACCAGCGCCACTTGATTTCAATCGTTTAGTGAAATTCTAAGGTTCTGAATAGTGCAAAAAAAAGACCTCCATCGAAATGGAAGTCTTTTATATTAATTCTTTATTTTCTTAGTGTTTGTGTCCGTCACCTTCTGAATGTTGGTGTCCGTGTCCGTCGTCTGCTTTTGGAGTAGCATCACCAGGTGTTAGGTTGACAATTTCCACTTCAAATACTAAATCTGAATATGGAGGAATTGCTCCTGGACGACCATTTTTACCGTAAGCAGCAAAGTAAGGAATAATGAATTTTCCTTTACCACCTTTTCCAAGCATTGCTAATCCTTCTTCGAATCCAGGAATCATTTTGTTATCAATGTAAGTGAAATCCATTGGTTGATTTCTGTCATACGATGAATCGAATTGTTTTCCATCTGAACGGAACGTTCCTTTGTAGTGAACAGATAATTTCGTTCCTTGAACAGGTTTCACTTTACCACCTTTTTTCTCAATCACGTAAACCAATCCGCTTTTCGTCATTTTGGCTTTCTTGTATTGCTTTTTTACTTCAGCAAACATGTACGTTTTGTATTCTTCTTCAGACATCGCTGCAATTTTTGCTAAACGCTCTTGCTCCGCTTTTTCACCTTCGTGTCTTGGACCGTAGATTTTTGTGAAAACGTCAATTGCGTTGAAATTTTTTGCTGCATCACCAACACGGATGATTTTCACTTCTGACATTACATCATCTTGTTGAATTGCATCAACGATGTCTTGTCCAGAAACTACATGTCCGAATACAGTGTGTTTTCCATCCAACCAAGGCGTTGCTTTGTGCGTGATGAAGAATTGACTTCCGTTTGTGTTTGGACCTGAGTTGGCCATTGACAAAATTCCAGGACCTGTGTGTTTTAAATCTGGAGTCGTTTCATCGTAAAATTTGTAACCAGGATCACCCGTTCCATTTCCAAGTGGACATCCACCTTGAATCATGAAATCTTTGATCACACGGTGAAATTTCAATCCATTGTAAAAAGGTTTTGAAATCGTTACGTTGTCAACTTTGAAATTTCCTTCTGCTAAACCAACAAAGTTAGCTACTGTCATTGGTGTTTTTTCAAATTCCAATGCACATGTAATCACACCTTTTGTAGTTGTGAATTGCGCATACATTCCAGGAGCTAATCCATCTCCTTGTCCAAATGACAAAAGACTTGTAAATACGGTAAAAAGTGCAAATGCTACTGCTCTCATAAATTTTCTTTTAGTTTTTAAAATACAATTAATTGCGTTTGTCAATGCCCCAAAGCATTTTGTTTCGAATAGTATCCAAAAAGTTATTGTCCTCAAATTTAATGACATTAATCATAAATTCTGCTTTCGTAATAATAACTTCTTCTCCTTGACGGATGTTTTTGGAATTCCCATCCAAGCTGATTAAATATTTTCGTTCTCTTCCTTCTAGGCTGAGTTTGATTGGCATGTGATCTGGAACCACCATTGGACGCACATTCAAGTTGTGTGGCGCAATTGGCGTTAAAATATGTACTTGGCATCCAGGTGTAATAATTGGTCCGCCACAGCTCAAGCTATACGCAGTTGAACCAGTTGGTGTTGCAACGATTAATCCGTCGGCCCAATATGAATTCAAGTATTTATCATCCAATGAGGCGTGAACCGTGATCATTGAAGCCGTATCTTTTTTGTGGAATGTAACTTCATTCAACGCGAAGTTGTCGTCGCCAAATAAATTCTCTTCCGTATGAATGCGCAATAAGGAACGTTTTTGAAATTCAAATTCCTTGCGCTTGATTAAATCCATTGTTTGCGCGATTTGATCTTTCGAAATGTTTGCCAAGAAACCCAAACGCCCTGTGTTAATCCCGACAATTGGAACGCCAGAATTGCGAATAAAACCAACGGATTTGATGAAGGTTCCATCACCACCCATTGAAAGCGTTAAATCGATTCCATGATGAAAATCGTTGTGCGAAGAAAATTCATCTGTCATTGGTGATAAACCAATTTTACTCACCAAATGCTTTTTCAATTCTTTTTCGATGACTGGATTCCACCCGAAATCTTTCAGAATTGCCAAGACCTCACTAAAATGCGCGAGACTTTGCTTGTTTATTTTCTTCCCGTATATCGCAACGTTCATACTAAAATTTCAAAAAGTTCATTAATGATTCGTAGCGTTGCTGAATATCGTCGTCGCCTTCGCTTTTTTGATACGATGCTTTGATGACATAATCGTAGCGTTCAAATGTGCGAATAATGCGTGTCAACTCGATTTGATTGATCTTCAAGGTTACTTCTAACTTTGTTGAATCTGGAGTAGACATGATATATGAACTAAGAATCTTGGCGTTATTGCTTTCAACAATTTGTGCAATTTGCGCCATCGAATAATCCATGCTGTTCACTTCCACAACAATAATTCCACCTGTTTCTTTGATACTGCCTGTATTGGCAATCACCGTTAATAAATGGTAAACTGTTGTGCAGCCTAAGTATTTCTCTGTTTCGTCAAGAATTGGTAAAACACTTACGCGGTGTTCTGATATTTTCGCAAGTACTTCGTAAATGTGTGCATTCGCAAAAACATAGGGACGAGGAAGGTGATCGAACAACTTATCCAAGTTCTCTACCAAGTCCAATTTGTCTAAGATATCCGATTCTGAGAGCACACCAACAAAGTTGCCATTCTTCAAAACAGGCAAATGCGACACTTTAAATTCGTCCATCCAACGCAACGCTTTCTCACCTGAATCAGTGTGCGTTAATGGCGGTATTTCGTCTGTTATTAATTCTATTGCTCTCATTCTTGTTGCCAAAATAGTAAATATGTTCCGAACTTTGTACTTTTGGCTTGTCAAAAATTGTACCGTATCATGACCAAATTAAGCGTTAACATAAATAAAATTGCAACAATTCGAAATGCCCGTGGTGGAGATGTTCCGAGTGTTGTGCAAGTTGCCATTGACTGTGAGCGTTTTGGTGCTGACGGAATCACTGTGCATCCGCGTCCAGATGAGCGTCACATTACGACAAAAGATGTCTATGATTTGAAGGAAGTTGTGAAGACGGAATTCAATATTGAAGGATATCCAGATGCGCGTTACATGGAATTGATTACTGACATTTTGCCAGCACAAGCGACTTTGGTGCCAGATCCGCCGCACGTTTTGACCTCAAATGCAGGTTGGGAAACAAAAAAACACCAAGATTTATTGGTTGATTTGGTGCAACAGTTCAAAAGTTTAGGCGTTCGAAGTTCAATCTTTGTAGATACGAATTTGGAGAACATTGAATATGCAGCAAAATCAGGTGTGGATCGCATTGAATTGTATACAGGACCATTTGCTGAAGATTATCCAAAGAACCCAGCAGAAGCTGTGAAAGCATACGTTGCTGCTGCGCAAATGGCGAAAGATTTGGGAATGGAAATCAATGCAGGTCACGATTTGAGCTTAGATAATCTCAAATTTTTCAAGCAATCCTTGGTGCAACTGGATGAAGTTTC
>JBDKHH010000373.1:0-8676 GCA_039797785.1 Bacteroidota bacterium
TTTTTAGTACCTCGGGCCGGAATCGAACCGGCACACCCGAAAGTACAGGATTTTGAATCCAGCGCGTCTACCAGTTCCGCCACCGAGGCATTTTTGCTTATTAAGACTTCCTAGCTAACTAGGATAAGCGGCTGCAAAGTTATTAATATTATTTTAATCTCAAATAGAATTTGAATATTTATTCAAGTTTCTTATTTCACCAACTTCTGAACCGTTTTTCGAGTACCGATTTTCACTTCAACAAAATAAACCCCAGTCATAATATCTCCCAGATTTGTCAACTCGAAATGTTGTGTACCATTTGGCGTTATTTGCTGTTGTTGTATTATTCTGCCAGCTGCATCAACCAAAGTTATTTCTCCAGATTCTGATGGTATTGCGCCTAAATCTATCGTTATGAATGAAGCAAATGGATTTGGATACACGGTATAATTTACTCCACCTAGTTCGTCTAAGTTTGTAAAACTACAACCATTCAATGTTCCCGGCATGTTGGCATCCAACCATTCAATTCTGCGTGTGAACCAATCTTTCAATCGTTGAACTTCTTCTGCAAAAGTTGCTGGTGGTGCTTGAACTTCTGGTGTTCCAGTTGAACTCGATAAATGACCCCACGTTAAGTAATGCCATTCTTGACTTTCCATAACAACCGCTGCAATAGAATCTACTTTTGCATGTAAATAAGGTAAACTCAAAATGTTTCTTCTGAAATCATCGTAGCGGCAACGCAATTCATTCGCAAAAACGGTGTCTTCTAATAAACGTATATACCATCCTGGTGCATTTACATCTTGTCCGCCAATCGCATTGTACATGAATTGTGACCCATCTTCAGATCCTGCCCACATGTCTTTCAATGCCCAATCGAAATCCCAAACAGGACCGGCTTTAATTTTTTTATAAGTGCCATCTAAATTGTCTTTGTCCTTAGAGAAAAAACGACTTTTTTTATAGCCATCACCATTTCTTGCGACTTCATTTACAATGAAATAGTCAATGAAGGAGGTTGTGGAAATGTATCTTCGGTAGCCAAAATTTGGATCATCAAAACTTGGAGAGTAAAGCACTGTTTCAAATTGATTTACAAAGTTTTGAATGTAGGTTTGTTGTTCTAATTCTATGTCTTCAGGTTTTGGATAGTAATAAACAAAGTGCACGTCTAAACCTGGAAAACCAATTGGGGAATAGTTTGATTGCCAAGAATTCGTGTTATCCCAATAATCAATTTTGAAAATATATCCTCCCGTTAAATTGTTGCCACTGATTTCTGTACTGTCCAATTTGGCAATGTCAACACGATTTGAATCACGTTTGATTTTTTCTGCTAACAAATAAATTCCTTGATATTCACCGTCCATAACAACATCAACGTGTTTCGATCGTACTCCGTAATGTCCCAAACTATCAAATAATTCAAAGGGAACAACATTTCTAGCGAAAGATTTATCGTTGTAATTTGCCAATAAAAGCCAATCGTTTTCAGCAGGCATTCCTAGAATAGAAGAGTCAATTGAATTTCCAAGTGCATCAATTAATTCGATTGAATAAGGTTTTTGCGGAAGTGACAAAGAGAAATTTCCACGGTACTCAATTCCAATTTTTCCATTGTATTCATTATATGGATCTACCAAATGATTGCGATTCCCTACACCATTGTAGATAATTCCCATGTCAACAACTGTTTTGATATCGTACCCAATTGTTTGTCCACTCGTATTGATTACAACAATTGGTAAATCAGATTCTGAGAATTGAAAATAATCACAAGGATTTGAACCGAAGGTTATTGAACAATTGATAATATTTCCTTCGTCTGCTCCATAGTTATCACTAACACGCACAAACCAAGTTCCATTCGGATTTTGACCATTGTTTACTCCGCCCATTTGACTCATTGGTGCGAATGTTCCTGTAAAAGGTGCAGTTCCTGAGGTGATAGGGTTTGTTGAAAATCCATTGAAGCACGTATTTGTCATGTTATCATCACCGCCACCAATGCCTTGAGAAAGCGTTTTTGTGGTTCCATCAGGTGCAACAATTTGAATAGTAAGATCAGCTAAATACGTGTGAGTTAGATTGATACAAACTGTTTCTAATCCGAATGTTGTTGTGTTGATGGCTGATTGAGGAACTGAAACGTTAATTGGAATATCGGTTGTTTGATTATCCAAAATTGCACCACTTCCTCCGTTAAAGGTTTGCGCATAATTAACACTTAATAACAGCAATGAACTGAAAAGAGTAAGTATTTTCATAATAACAATCGTATTTTTGTATTCCGAAGTTAAAATAATTTGCGTTCATTCAATGAAAAAAGTACTCATCAAAAACATTAAAGGCCTTGTTCAAGTAGGCGAGGACATTCCATCAATGCTTAAAGGTGCTGAAATGAAATCCTTACCAATTATCGAAAATGCGTTTTTGGCATTGGAGGATGGTGTAATTGTAGCGTACGGTCCAATGGATGATTGGGGCGGAATAACAGATTGGCGTGATCTTGAAATTATTGATGCAGATGGGAAATATGTTTTGCCAGCATTTTGTGATGCACACACGCACACTGTTTTCGCAAAAAGCCGTGAAGAGGAATTTGTGGATCGAATCAATGGATTGACATATGAAGAAATTGCCTTGAAAGGTGGGGGAATTTTAAACTCTGCTCGTCGATTAGCAGATATGTCTGAAGACGAATTATATACTCAAGCTTTGGCGCGTGTTGAAAAATTAAAAAGCTACGGTACAGGAGCATTGGAAATTAAATCGGGATACGGTTTATCCGTTGAGGCCGAATTGAAGATGTTACGTGTCATCAAACGCTTGAAAGTATCAGCTGGAATTGAAATCAAAGCAACGTTCTTGGGAGCGCATGCTTTTCCAAAAGAATTTAAAGAAAATCATCGTGGCTATATTGATTTAATTATCAATGAAATGCTGCCAAAAATAGCAGATGAGAAGCTTGCCGATTTTATAGATGTTTTCTGTGAGCGCAATTATTTTTCCTTAGAAGAAATGGAGGAAATTTTATGGGCAGGTGCGAAATATGGATTGATTCCAAAAGTACATGTAAATCAGTTTACTGTAATGGGAGGAATCAAAAAAGCAATCGAATTAGGAGCCTTGTCGGTGGATCATTTAGAAGAAATTGATGAAGCGGATATCGAAGCCTTGAAAAATTCGAATTGTATGCCGACACTTTTACCTAGTTGTTCGCATTTTATCAATATTCCTTATGGAAATGCACGTTTGATGATCGATAGCGGTTTACCAGTTGCACTTGCGAGTGATTTTAATCCAGGAACAACACCTTCTGGAAACTTGGGATTCGTTTGGTCTTTGGCGTGCGTTAAACAAAAAATGACACCAGAAGAAGCATTAAACGCCTTAACGGTAAACGCTGCGTATGCAATGGGATTGTCAGAAACGCATGGAAAAATAGCATTGGGAAGAAAAACACCTGTTTTAATCACTAAAGAAATTCCGTCCTTGGCGTATATTCCTTACGCTTTTGGTGATCAGCATATCGAACGATTTATTGCATGATATTTGCCTAAAAAATGTACCTTTATCCTTGAAAAGTTAAAGAATGAAAGTTAAAGTGAAGTTTGAATCTATGTTGCTAGCAGTAATGTTAGTGCTTTTTTGTTCAGCAAGTTTTGGACAAACGATTCAGCGCGATAATGAACTTTTATGGGAGATTTCTGGAAATGGTTTAAAATCAAAAAGTTACTTGTATGGTAGCTTGCATTCCAATGATAAACGCCTTTTCCGACTTTCTGATTCAACGTACTACGCCTTGGAAAAATCAAGTGCGATTGTACTAGAAACAGATGTTTTTTCATTGTTTGATGAGTGGGATACACGTCAAGATGAAGTAAAATTGCTCTACGACAACAAAGGAAATCCGTACACATCTTCAAACGAACCGAGTAAAACTATTTACGGAAACGAAGATGGAATGCCGCAATTTTTGGATGCGTATTTCCTTGAATATTGTTACAATGCAGGGAAAAAGTTCTTTCCGCTTGAAACGGTTGAGGATCAATTGGATTTAATTTCTGAATGGGGACAACCAGAAGGATTGAATTTCTCAGCTGCAACATACACAATTACGCAGGAACGAATGATTGAGTTTTACCTGAAAGGTGATATCATTTCGCTAGATCGAATGATGCGTGGAAACTTGAAACTGGTTCCAGGCATGTACGAAGATATGATTGTGAAACGCAATGCGAAAATGGTGAAAGGAATTGATTCCTTGATTCGTGTGAATGGAACATTTGTTGCTATTGGTGCTGGTCATTTAGCTGGCGATGAAGGCTTGATTAATTTATTGCGTAAAAAAGGCTATCGCTTACGAAAAGTCACTGCCAATTTTTCTGAGGTACCAATCAAAGAAAAAGAAAGTGTTCGCTCGAATCGTTCGTATAATTTCTCTATCGATTCAATTGGATTGGTTGCTGTTTTTCCAGGGAAACCGTTGGAAATGAAAATTTGGGAAAGTCATCCATTTATCGTTTACCGCGAAATGGGTCAAGGAAATACCTACTCAATTGAAGTGGTTCCAATCGATGGTACAATTAGTCTCGAAGAACAAGCTGCAATTTACATCGCAAGTCCTGATGCGGCTAATTACAAACACATGGTCTTGGACGATGGCTACGAAGTTTATGAAGGACTTTCGGACACATATCCTGAAGGTTTGCATTGGGTAAGATTGGTGCAAAGTGACAAACATTTATTGATTATCAAAGCCTACGGAGGCAACAAATTTATGAACTCAAATCGTCCACGAACATTCTTCAGTAAAGTTGGATTTGAGTAGATAATCGCAAAAATCAAGAAAATAAAGCGGTAAAATCAATTATTCTGTTAGTTTTGTTGTAAAATAGAACAACATGATTTCTCGCATTCAATACGCTCAACTCAAAGAAAATATAGCAACGAATAAACTTGTTTTGTTGACTGGACCACGACGTGTCGGTAAACGAACAGCTGTTCAACATGCACTTTCAGACCTATCGGTTTCTGCAGTGGAATTTGATGCTTCTAACAAGAAAGTGAAGAAGTTGTTTGAGATTGTCAACGTGAAAAATTTGACGATCAATTTCAACGGAAGCAAATTCGTTGTGATCCATGAAGCGCAATATTTGGAAAATCTACAAGACATGATTGAGTTGGTGTTGTCGGGAGAAATTAATTCAACCTTGATTTTGTGTTGCTCATACGAACCAATGATTGATGAAGTTTTGCGAGAAGTTCTTCAAATTCAAGGTTTGGAATTGACACTTTTGCCGACAACGTTCTATGAATTGGCGCAAAAAAATTCCCTTCCCGAAGAAGAAAAATTACTCGAGCAACGTTTGATTTATGGAAATTATCCTGCTGTTACCGAAGATCTAGAAAACGCTGAATTGACATTGCGCGAAATGGTGCAAGAAGTGATTTTTACCAATCTAGGTGTAAGCGATCGTATCAACAAAGGCGACAAATTGGTGCGCATGCTCCAGATTATTTCCTTCAATATAGGTGAACCAATTTCCTACAATGAAATCGCTGAAAAATGTGGTTTGGATAATGAAACGGTTGAACGCTATGTTGATCTGTTGGTGCGTTCGTTCATTCTGCTTCGCATTCCAACTTATTACAATGGTCATCGTTATGAATTGAAAAAAACGCACGTGATTTATTTTGTCGACAATGGTCTTCGAAATGTCTTGATTAGCAATTTTAATCCGATGTTCTTGCGCAACGACATTGATCAATTATGGCGCAATTGGTTAATTTCAGAACGCATCAAATGGAATCGCTTGAATGGAAAAACCGCTGAGTATAAATTCTGGAGAACCCATACACGACAAAGCATGGATTTCATTGAAATTGACGGTCAAAAAATTGCTGCATACAAATCTTCGTGGGAGAAGAAAAAGAAAGTGAAATTTCCTGCAGCTTTTACCGAGGCGTATCCAACAATCTCAACGCATACCTTGAATCGATCGACTTATTGGGGATTCCTAACAAAAAAATAAACCATGAATTTCACTGACCGAATTGCCGATTACATCGTTGAACAACAACTCGATTTAAAACACGTGACGATTGTTCTACCATCCGAACGTGCCAAAAAATACATTGCAGCTTCGCTTTTTCGTAAGTTTCAACGCCCAATTTTAGCACCCGAAATGATTACGATTGATCGTTGGGTGCGCGATTTGTCGGATAAAACAGTAATTGATAAAACACGTGCCTTGGTGCGCCTGTTTTCTGTGCAGTTAGAGAATTTAACGAATGACAAAGATGCTTCCTTTGATGAATTTTTATCGTGGGGAATGACCTTACTTTCAGATTTTGATGAGTTGGATCGCTATCTCTTATCATCGGAACAGGTATTTAAGAACCTTGCCAATATTAAGGAAATTGAAAATTGGAGTTTTGACTCCGAAAATCTTTCTGAAGGACAAAAGCGTTTCATGGAATTTTGGGATCGTTTGCCAGATTATTACAGACGTTTGAACGAACAGCTCGATAAAGAAAAGGTTTGCTACATGGGAAAAGCCTACCGTTTTGTGGCAGAGAACATTGATGTTATTTTCCGAAAAGACAAAGAACGCCATTTCATTTTTGCAGGATTTAATGCCTTGTCGAAGGCAGAGATTTCAATTATGAAACAACTGCAGCAAATGGGGCGTGGACATATTTTAATTAACGCGGATAAGTATTATCTAGAAAATGATAGTCATGAAGCGGGTCGTTTCATGCGCCAATTGATGAAAGAATTGGTCGTGAGCAAATTGCCGTATGTGGAAGATGAAATTTCCGCAGGAACAAAGCACTTACGTGTTATTGAATGTGCGCAACATACCGGTCAAGTAAAAGCCGCTTCAACGATTTTGGATCAGATGACCAAAGAGGAAATTGATGAAACAATGGTTTTGTTGGCGGATGAAAGTTTGATTGCGCCACTTCTTCGGAATTTACCAAAGAAAATAGGTCAAGCGAACATCACATTGGGTTTACCCTTGCGCAATACCTCTTTGCGAACTTGGGTCGATTTGCTCTTCGGAATGCAGGAAAATAAAAGCCGCTTTTCAACTGAGGCGATTTACATTCACGACTTGCAAAAATTGTGGAATCATCCATTTTTGACAGCCTTGTTGAGTAAGGAAGAAAAGTCGAAAATTGCAGAAGTGGAATTTCGTTTGATTAAGAACAATAGCATTTTCCAAAATTTAAAAAGTATTGAAATTGGACCAGTTCCCGATGAATTACTTGCCTTGTTGAGTGTAAACTGGAAAGACGATTGGAAGCTGGCAATGCAGCAAATTCGTAAAATCAACGATACGCTTTACCAACATTTAGCGAAAACGGATGCTTTTGAAAAAGCAATTATTCAAGGGTTTGATCATGCCTTACAGGATTTTGAAAACATCATCGATGAAGGAATTCCAGCGATGTCTTTGAAAAGTTTCAAGCATTTATTTCAACAGCATTGGAACACAAAAAGCATTGCTTACCACGGAAATCCCTTGGATGGATTACAAATCATGGGATTATTGGAAACACGTTTGTTGGACTTCAAAAAAATCATTGTTCTTGGTTTAAACGAGGGAAAAATGCCTCCAACGAATCCAATTCAAACGATGATTCCGATGGACTTGCGTTCGTATTTTCAGTTGCCAACTCCACGCGACAAGCAAGGATTGTTTGCACACCACTTTTATCGCTTGTTACATGCCTGTGAAGATATGTGGGTGACATACACATCAGCGCAAGAAAGTATTGGATCGAATGAAGCGAGTCGTTACTTAATTCAGTTGGAATTGGAATTGAGCAGAATGAATCCGAATTTCAAAATGGAACGACAATTCTATTCGATTCCCAATGAAACGAGTGAAACAGAGTCGGGTCAAGAAGTACAAAAAACGCCAGAAGTCATTCAGCGCTTGGATGAATTGTTTGAAGCACCAATTTCGGCTTCGGCTTTGAACAAATACATGAAATGTCCACTCGATTTTTACTACCGACATGTCTTAGAATTTGGCGAAGAAGATACGATTGAAGAAGAAGTGGAAAGTAGTACGTTAGGAACCTTCATTCACAACGTTTTGGAGAAATTGTACATGCCATTTGCGCGTCACAACAAGGATAAAACATTAAAAGCTTCACCACCACCAAACATCACTTCGTTTGATATCGACAAAATGTTGAAGGAATATGAATCCATGATTGAAAAGGAATTCTATGCGCATTTCAATAAAGATAAATCGGCGTATGCTACAGGGAAAAACCTCTTGAGTTTCAAGATGGCAGTTGAGTTGATGGAACGTATTTTGAAGCAAGAAAAGAAATTTTTTAGTCAGCAAACAGAACCTGTTTTCATCGAATACTTGGAGGCCGAATTGCACGCCGATTTGGAAATTCAATTGGCTGGATTACCCAAAACAATTCATTTCAAAGGCTTTGTTGACCGCATCGATTCAATTGGTGGTAAAATTCGCATCATCGATTATAAATCAGGTAAAGTGAAAACCGACGATGTGCAGATGAAAGATGTAAAAAGCGAAGACGAACTCATCAAACATTTTGGAAAAACCAAGCATGCTTTGCAGTTATCCTTGTACAATTATTTGTATTTGAAAAATTTTGGAGTTCTACCGTATCAAGCCGGAATTTATTCGC
>JBDKHH010000374.1:0-6754 GCA_039797785.1 Bacteroidota bacterium
AGACAATCATCTGAAAGAAGTACGACACCAAGTAGAAATTCAAATGAGTCAATAAACAGAGGTACAAGTTCAGGAGGTTCTGTTGGTGGCTCATCTAGAAGTGGTGGTTCAAGCAAACCAAGTCCAGGAACAAGAAGAAACTAAATTCGAATGTTTAAAACCGCTTTAATTGCATTTTGTTTTGCTCCCTTTCTGGTTGTTTCACAAAATGAAAATGATTTATACCGTCATTCAAAAACATTATATCATGGAACCGCTCGTTTTGAATCGATGGGCGGTTCTTTTGGTGCGTTAGGTGCCGATTTAAGTTCATATCAAGTCAATCCAGCTGGATATGGTAGATATTCAAGTTCTCAAGGTGGAATTTCATTTTTCGGGGGTTCTACGAATAATTCAACGACGTTTAATGGTGTCAATTCAAAAAGTACTAGTGGTCACGGTGGATTAAGCAATTTAGGTTTAGTCTTCGCAAATGATGTTTCCCAAAATGGTAAAGGATTCATTTTCAATCAAGTTGGAATCGGTTATAATCAGATCGAAGGCTTCAAAAATAAAATAACCTATGAGGGGCAGCAGTTTTCTTCATTGATTGATGATTTCGTGGGTCAAATCCAAGGGTATTATCCTGAAGAATTAAACACCTACTTTCCGTTCAGTTCAGATTTGGCATATCAAACAGACATAATTGAATACAACACGATTACTTCAGAGTTTTATTCATTGCTCAATTCAGGTGATGTATACCATCAACGAACGATAGAATCAAAAGGTGGCGTTAATGAAGTTTATGCAAATTTCAGCGCGAATTATTTGAATAAATTATATATCGGTGCGAATTTAAGTGTTCGTTCCTATCGTTACATAGAAGATATTACTCATTTGGAGGAATTAACTGATACTACAGGAACTAATTTACGAAGCTTTATATATGACTATTATCTTAAAACTAAAGGAAGCGGTGGGAATTTAAAAATTGGTGTGATTTATTTAGTAAATGAATCTATTCGTTTTGGTTTAGCACTTCATTCACCAACATTTTCAGAAATGACCGATACTTGGTCCGCGTCAATGTCAAGTACTTTTGAAACATATACAAAAACAATCAACGACAGTCTTATTCCAACTGGCGATTATAAATATAAAGTTCGTACTCCTGGAAGAATTATTGGTTCAGTTGCTTTTGTTTTTGGAACGAAAGGCTGTATTAATATTGACGCTGAATATCTAAGCTATAAACACGGACATTTCAAATCTACTTCAGATTTAAAATACGCGCCTTATAACTATGAATACGAAAACAACTACGCAAAACAAGTCTTTCAAGATGCTATAAACATTCGACTTGGTGGAGAATATGTTGTTTTTCCAGGATTCTATTTGCGCGCAGGAATGTCCTATTATGGAAATGCTTTTCAATCGAATCAGCAAATTGAATTGAAACCAGAACTAATTTTTTCTGGTGGACTCGGCATTAAAACTAAAAAGTTTTCTGTTGACATATCGTATCGACAACGTTCAAATAAAACGAGTTATTACGCATTTTCGAATAGCTTGTCTACTATCGACAGAACATCTGGAAGTGCTGTTTTAACAGCTGCTTTTAATTTTTAGATTCTTTCAATTCACTTTGAACAGCCTCACTAAAACTTATTTTATAAATTTCACTAGTTACCCAAGCAGTAATATTAAAATACTCCAAAACAACGCGTTCATTACGATCCATTAATAGAGGTTCAAGTTCATCCTTCATTTTTTCTAAAATCAAAATGCGTTCGGTTGAATGAATTGATTTAGAAAGCTTACGAATATGTTTGATACATACATTTTCCACTTCATAATCTCTATCTTGTTTACTAAGGTAGCGATTTGTGGATTTAATTATATATTCCAAGAAGTCATAATTTTCCAGTTCGAAATGCAATACCAAATTGAAAAGTCGCGAAAAACTGTAGATATCTTGTCTTAAATTTTGTTCATTATCGTTTAATACTTCATTGATGTACGACAGCGCTTTTTTGAATTCACCGATTCCAAAATAACTATACGCTTTGTTATACGTCAAAAGGATCTCCTGTTCTTTACTTACTTTATCGCCATATTCCTCTTGCAGCTTTTCAATTTGTGGAATTAAATCCACACTTTTTTGGAAGTCACCCATGGCATGAAGAAGATTCAATTCAAGATTGTATGTGCTCGTAAATATTCGAACCATGATATCAACTGAATTAAACCCTTTTTTACCGTCAAGTGCACGCATGTCCAGAATAAGGTTTTGTGCATTTTCAAAATCCTGACTATCAATGTAACATCGCAATAAATGCGATAAAGTCATTACATATCGTTGTCCCGAATCAGCTTTGATATCAGGATTGCGATCCAAAATTTCTCGTGTACGGTTAAAGAATTGGAAGCTGTCCTCATAATTACGATTCGTAGCTGCACACAATCCTTTGATATAGTAACACATGGAAGCTGCTCGTGTTGATAAAGCTGTGTTTTTACCTTTAATAAGATGGTAATCAGCAATTCCATCAACCACCAAACGCTCAGCATCAGTTCTAGTGAAACCACCGCTTCTAAAAATCAAATTGATTTTTGAATAAATCACTTGATATTCAGCCAGGTTTCTCAATTTAGCAATTACCTCTTCTTCTTCTGCAACTAGCGCGTCTAAATTCGTTGAGAATTCACCAGATTCATACGCTTCTTCTAAAAGCTTCTTTTCCCAAGAAATCAACTCATACCAATAATAAAACTTTTCGTGCTCACATGCAATCTGCTTTGCTCGAGAAACAAATTTCTCACATTCCTTGTACAGCGCTTTATTATAAAGTATTTCTACGTTTTTAATTTCTTGTTTCAGTAAACTGCTGACAGATTGCTCACTGTAATATGAACGTAAGCTTTTTAAGATTAATTTATATAAATGATTTTTTTCTGATGGGAGATGTTTGATAAACGTTTCTTTTTTAAACGCTTTTTTTAATTCTTCTTCATCATATTTTGATTGACCTTCGATGAAATCGAAAATCTTTAAATAATTTTTATCACCTGATTGCAAAGACGAAGAAAGTTTAAAAAAACGTTTCTCTGATTTTGATAAGGACTTAATCAATTTAAACAACTCTGTTGAAGGCTTCATAGTCTTAGTTTTTGCAGGGTCTAAAGTATGAAATAACTTTCAAACATTCAATCCTAATGCTATTACCATTGATTCAAAGGTTAAAACGGTTTATTTAACGATGTTTCCTTGTTATTATTGGATTCTCAAAAGGTGCTTATCGATTTAGGAATACAAGAAAGCCCCGATTTTCATCAGGGCCTTCAAACAAACAACAACAAACTAAAGAACCTCACAAACCTGTTTAGCGCAGGCTGGACATGCCATTAATGGAGGGTAACCTTTTCTCCCTTAGGAAGCATTTCATCACCGGAAGAAATATTATTTAATCGTATTAAAGCGTCTAATTTGATTGCCTCTTTTTGAGAAACTTCTCTCAACGTCATCGCTTTATCTAATTTAATTTCTTTGTTTTTAGATTTTGATCGTTTTGGTTGAATGTAAACAATATCACCTTCGATCAACACATCCTTTTTAGGACCAAAATCATTGTATTTGTATAATTGCCATAATCCTAGCTCATACTCTTTGGCAATTCTGTAAAATGTATCACCCTTTTTAGCAATGACATATTTCACTTTGTTTTCATGCGTCATAACTGTGTGTTTTACAGCATCAGCACTAACAACTGAAGAAGTAGATTTTGAATCAGCAGTTAAATCAGGTTTTAATTCATTGTTTTGAATTCCCAATTTATCTAATTCGTCCAGCTTTAGATCTTCTATTATTTCAATTAATAAATCTGGGTACTTTGGATTCGTTGCGTAACCTGCATCTTTTAATCCTTTCGCCCATGCTTTGTAATCAGTTTTTTCCAACGAAAACAATGCATTATATCTTTTTTTGTCTTTTAAAAACAAACTATGGTCAACATAGCTTTCTTCTGCTGATGTATAAACACGGAAACATTCATTTTTTTGATCGTCATCCATGTACATTTTTTCACCTGTCCAATCGTGACATTTAATCCCAAAATGATTTTTCGCTGTTTTTGCTAATTCAGAATTACCACTACCCGACTCTAAAATCCCTTGCGCAAGTGTAATGCTTGCTGGAATGTTATAATCAATCATTTGTTGCACAGCAGTCGAACGCCACATGTCAACGTATTCCTTTTTTGAAATTTGTTTCTCTACCTCGCCGCTAAATGCGAAATAGCTTAATGAAACTGAAATTCCGATTGCTACTAATTTCATGTTGTTGTTTTGTTTGTGTTGTAGTAATACGGAAGTTATTAACAATGGTTACAAAAATTGTTGATAAGTCAAAATTTCATGTTTATTCCTATTTAAATAGATAGAAACAAGTCATTTAGTCCGATACGTTATTTAATCAATGTCAAATTTTCCGATTTAGGCTTGATATTTTAGTTGGTTCTTAATTTGTGCAATAGAAAACGTTCAAAATTTACTTAGAAAATGGATATTTCAAAATTTACACTTAAATCACAAGAAGTGATTCAGCAAGCACAAACCATTGCTGAGTCCAGTGGGAATCAAGCCATTGAAACTGGACATTTATTAAAGGCTATTTTACTTACTGATCAAGATGTTGCTCCTTACCTATTTGGCAAGCTCAATGTGAATCAAAAAATGTTGGAAGCGGCGTTGGATCGTATTTTAACAAGTTATTCAAAAGTTGAGGGCGGCCAATTGTATTTATCACAGAATGCAAATAAAGTCCTAACAAACGCACTATCCGAAATGAAAAGTTTCGGAGATGAATTCGTTTCTGTGGAGCTTTTATTAATGGGAATGTTGGATGTAAACGATTCAATTGGAAGTCTTTTAAAAGATAATAAACTAACAAAATCAACGCTTAAACAAGCAATTATGGATTTAAGAAAAGGTGATAAAGTTACTTCGAATAGTCAAGAAGGAACCTATCAATCATTGGAGAAATATGCGAAGAATTTAAATGAATTGGCAAAAGCTGGAAAATTGGACCCAGTTATTGGTCGAGATGATGAAATTCGTCGCGTATTGCAAATATTAACAAGAAGAACAAAAAACAACCCTATTCTAATTGGTGAACCTGGAGTTGGTAAAACCGCAATTGCTGAAGGTCTAGCTCATCGAATTATTGATGGTGATGTACCTGAGAATTTAAAATCAAAAGTTGTTTATTCTCTTGATATGGGTTCTTTGATTGCAGGTGCAAAATACAAAGGTGAATTTGAAGAACGTTTAAAAGCTGTTGTTAAAGAAGTTATTAGTGCGGAAGGTGAAATTATCTTATTCATAGATGAGATTCATACACTTGTTGGTGCTGGTGGCGGTGGCGAAGGAGCTATGGATGCTGCAAACATCTTGAAACCAGCTTTGGCTCGAGGAGAATTGAGAGCAGTTGGTGCGACAACGTTAAATGAATATCAAAAATATTTTGAAAAAGATAAGGCGCTTGTTCGACGTTTCCAAACAGTTTTAGTTGACGAGCCAACTACCGAAGACGCCATTTCAATTTTACGCGGAATTAAAGAAAAGTATGAGAATCACCACAAAGTCTTAATCAAGGATGCAGCGATTATTGCGGCTGTGGAATTATCTCAACGTTATATCACTGACCGACATCTTCCAGATAAGGCAATCGATTTAATTGATGAAGCTGCTTCTAAAGTTCGTATGGAGATTAATTCGAAACCAGAAGAATTGGATGAATTGGAACGTAAAATCATGCAGCTCGAAATTGAACGTGCAGCATTGAAGCGTGAGAACGATACCAAAAAAATGGAAATCCTTCAAAAGGACCTAGCCAATTTAACCGAACAACGTGATGCGTTTAGAGCAAAATGGCAAGCAGAACGTGATATAATTGATTCACTTCAAAAGAATAAGGAAGCAATTGAACAATTCAAATTGGAAGCTGATCAAGCTGAACGAGCAGGTGATTATGGTAAAGTTGCTGAAATCCGTTACGGTAGAATCAAAGAAGCTGAAGAAACTTTAGAGAAGTTAAAAGTTCAGTTGACCGAAATGCAAGTAAAATCCAAAATGATCAAGGAAGAAGTTGACGCTGAAGAAATCGCAGAAGTTGTTTCTAAGTGGACAGGCATTCCAGTGAACAAGATGATTGAAAGTGAAGTTTCAAAACTTTTGCGTTTGGAAGATGAATTGGGTAAACGTGTTGTAGGTCAAGAAGAAGCGATCAGTGCTATTTCAGACGCAGTTCGTAGATCTAGAGCTGGATTACAAGATGCGCGCAAACCAATTGGGTCATTTATCTTTTTGGGTACAACAGGTGTTGGTAAAACAGAATTGGCAAAAGCATTGGCGGAGTATCTTTTCAATGATGAAAATGCAATGACGCGCATTGATATGAGTGAATACCAAGAAAAACATTCAGTTTCTAGATTGGTTGGAGCGCCTCCGGGATACGTAGGCTATGATGAAGGCGGACAATTAACAGAAGCTGTTCGTAGACGTCCCTACTCGATTGTATTGCTAGATGAAATTGAAAAAGCACATCCTGATGTTTTCAATATTTTATTGCAAGTTTTGGATGATGGTCGATTGACGGATAATAAAGGAAGATTGGTGAATTTTAAAAACACGATAATCATCATGACATCCAATTTAGGTTCGAGTATTATTCACGAGAAATTTGACAACATCAAACCTGCTGAATATGAAAGAG
>JBDKHH010000375.1:0-2755 GCA_039797785.1 Bacteroidota bacterium
AGAAATCCTTTTTCACGTGTTTTGATCAGTAGTTTCAACAAGGCCGCAATCAATAATGCTGCAACCAATCCAAGTGTATACAAACCAAACAATACCAATCCTTGTAAATTCAAGAAACCAAGAACCGTAGCTTTTGGAATTACCAATGCAATCAGTAAAGTATAAACTGGAATGCGGGCGCTACAACTCATCAAGGGTGCAACGAGAATGGTAATCATGCGTTCTTTCCAATCGGAAATTGTGCGTGTAGCCATCACTCCAGGAATCGCACAAGCAACACTCGAAAGCAAAGGCACAACGCTTTTACCATTTAAGCCAAGCGGACGCATGATGCGATCCATGATAAACACAACGCGCGCTAAATAACCCGATTCTTCCAGTAAGGCGATAAAGAAAAACAGCAAAGCAATTTGTGGAATAAAGACTAAAACACCTCCAATTCCAGGAACAATTCCCTGGCTGATTAAATCTGAAAATAATCCTGTTGGCAATTCTTGACTCAACCATGCACTGAAATCTGCAAAAACGCCATCAATGAAATCCATCGGATAGGCTGCAAAAGCGAAGATGAATTGGAAAATAATCATCAAAATGGCGCCAAAAATCAAATAACCAAAAATTGGGTGAACCAAAATTCGGTCTAATTTATTCGAAGTTTGCTCTGTTTTGTTTGTGCTTGTAGTTTGAACACGTTTTAATATTTCATTGATCAAGCCGTAACGTTCAGTTGCTTCAGTTTCTTGTCCTTTTGAATCATCAAGATCACAAATTCGTGCATTGGCATAAAAGCGTTGCGTATGTTTTTCTTTAGAAATGGATTGAATGGCCTGTAAAAGTCGCTCTTTACCCATTCCAACGCGTGCCGTTGTTTCAACTATTTTTGCACCCGGAAATGCTTCTTCTAATGCAGGTATATTAATTGATTTTCCATTCTTTTTTGCCAAATCAGCCATGTTAAGCACTAAAATCACAGGAATCTGCAAATCATAAACTTGTGTGAACAAGAATAGATTTCGCTCGAGATTTGATTCATCGGCAACGACAATTGCTAATTCAGGATAATCCGGATGTTGATCATTTTTGAGAACGTCATAAACGACTTGTTCATCTTTGGAACGCGGGTAAATACTGTACGTACCAGGAAAATCAATTAAGGTATGTTCTTCGTTTGATAAATTGAAAACGCCGAATTTTTTGTCGACTGTGACACCAGGGAAATTTCCAACTTGTTGACGCAATCCTGTCAACATATTGAACACCGAACTTTTACCAGTATTGGGATTTCCTAGAAGGGCAATTTTCATGGCTTAAAATTAGGCAAAAACTTCCGAACCAAATGATTCGTTGACCTGAATTAATCCAGCTTCATCTAAGCGCAATGAAAGCACATAACCGTGAACATCGATGGCAATTGGATCACCAAAAGGTGCGCGAAAAAGAACACGTACTTCCTTTCCTGCAATTAGTCCCATTTCCATCAACTTCGGTTTCAATTCCGAATCTTGAATGGAAGCAACAGTGACCAACTGCCCAGGTTTTATGGATGACAATGCTTTGCTCATAATTAAGAGAGCAAAAATAAGGGATTTCAGGAAGGAATGCAGTACCTCTTTTGTGGTATTTTAGAATGATTCTAAAGAAAATGTTTATCCTTTGTCTTTCATGACTAAACGCGCTGTTTGACGCGTTTTTTGTTCCAACAAAATATCTTTGTTATCCGTTACACGATCCAATGTTTCTTGGTCATAATGACGAATCGTTACTAATTCCAATCCTTCATTGTATTTAACCGTGTAAGAGTCTTTGAATAATTCGATGATGTTCTCTGGGTTCACTTTGCTGCGATCCAACAAAATTGAAAAATCCAAAGCAGAATTTTGCATCAAGTTGATTTTTGCATTAATACTCGATAAACGATTGAAAATATCACTCAAATTTTCCTCAACGATAAACGAAAAGTCTTTTGTTGTAAACGAGAAAAGCACTTGATCCATCTTAAAGATAAACGAAGGAATCAAATGGTCTTTTGCTGTTGATGCTTGAATAGTTGTTCCTTCAGCTTGTGGATTGATAAAGGATTTTACATACAATGGAATTCCTTTGTTTTGCAAAGGTTTGATCGTTTTAGGATGTATAACTGACGCACCGTAATACGACAATTCAATTGCTTCTTTGAACGAAATACTGTCCAGTTTAATCGTGTTATCAAACCATTTTGGATCGGCATTCAACATGCCAGGTACATCTTTCCAAATCGTCACACTTTCAGCATTCGTGCAATATGCAAAAATCCCAGCAGTGTAATCAGACCCTTCTCTGCCCAATGTTGTTGTAAATCCCTCAGCCGTATGACCGATAAATCCTTGTGTTACTTGAATATCAAATTCCTTGAAAACTGGTAAGAAACGTGAATTGATTAATTCTTCCGTTTTAGCCCAATCAACATTTCCTTCTTGGTATAAATTGTTAGTTCGTATTAGCTTACGAGTATCTGCCCAGCCAGCTGAATGTCCTTTTTCAAACAAGAAGGCGGCTAAAATGTGTGAAGAAATCACCTCTCCTAAACTCACAATTTGGTCGTATTCAAAACTGTAATTGTCAGAAAATGTCTCAGAATAGCGATCGCGCAATTTTTCAAAAATATCATCTATCAAATTATAGATTGCATAGTGTTTTTCTAGAAACAATTCGCCCAATAATTTGATATGAAAATCATACAAATCATCCACCAAGGCCATGTACATTTTTCGATCGC
>JBDKHH010000376.1:0-3043 GCA_039797785.1 Bacteroidota bacterium
ATTCACTATCTTTTATTGGTTGAATGATTCTTTTTTCGGGAAGGTACAAATAATGTAGTTCATTTTGATTGGTTAAAACGAGAAAATCTTTGTCAGAAACGCGAATTTGTTGATAATTCAACGGAACAATCATTTCACCTGTATTTGAATAAACACCATATTTTGCGCCATTGGAGACAAGATAGAATTCTTTTGAAATTCGATCAACGCTTGTAAAACTAAGAGGAATAACTACTTTACCTTTCGGGTCAATCGCTCCTTGCAAAGTCAATTTCTCTACTATTGCTAAACCATCTTTGAAACTTTCCGCATAATCATTGTCAGCAGCCAGTACTTGTTTCCCAGTCAAATCCATGAAGCCCCAACCTTTTCCTTTCGTAAAAGCCATTAATGAACTAATATCTCCAATTTGTTCGTAAACAGTTGGAATAATCATTTTACCATTCACGTCGATAATACCAAATTTACCTTTTGATTTCACAATGGCCATATTTGACACGAATTGACCTCTTTTTATATAGTTTGGATACGTTTCAAACGTGCAAGGAATCACATTCTTTCCACTTCCATCGATGTATCCAATTAAACCGTTTTTCACTACTAGCGCACGATTCATTGCAAGCTTACCAATTTCCTCATATTCTGCAGGAAGTACAACACGACAATTTTTGCGCATCAGTCCTTTCAAATCACCTTCATTAAAAACTAAAAGCGAATCATTGAAAAAATCAATTTCTTCATAACCTGGAGGAACGATTTGTGAGCCAAACGCATCGATATAAGCTTGATTTTGGCCGATTTGAACCTTCGCCAATCCATTATTAAACGGATAAGCTTCTTCAAATTTCTCTGCAATTCTCAAGGAATTGTTCTTATCAAAATATCCGTACAATGAATCTTTTTGTGCATACACTAACTCATCCGAAAATGTACCTAAGTCCTTGTAAACAATTGGAAAGATGGCTATTCCAGCGCGATCAATCATCCCTTGTTTATCATCTTTTTCAACAATTGCGCGACCTTGTTCGAAATCAGAGGCAGCATCGTATTGGAAAGGAATAATCACTCGATTACCTTTATCAATAAATCCATATTTGCCATCCTTCACCGCAAGCGCTAATCCTTCTTTAAAAAATCCCAATTGCTCGTAAACAGCAGGAATAATTACTTTCCCATTAAAATCCATAAAACCATAATAGGACTCTTGTTTAAAAGGCAATAATTTTAATTGTAAATAGGCCATATCAACCTCCAATTCTTCACGATAAGGATAATTCGGGTAGTCGATTTTGAATTGTTCGATTCGCTGATCTGAAAAATCAACCATGTAAATTTGATAGATTTTACGCCAAGCATCGCCCACATTTCTGTTTTTCGGGTAGGTCGTTACAAACGTGTAATACGATTTTATACTGTTGCTTTCAGTTACGATTTCATAAATTCGATTCTCAGCTTCTCCACAATACGGATTCTCTGGGAATTTTTTAAGAAAATCCAAATAGGAAACTAAGGTAGTTGATTTCGTCGTTTCTTTATATTGCGCTAAATAAAAATCAGACTGAACGACGTTTAACAATTGACTTTCCGGGTATGCGTTCAAAAAGCTTTGATAGGCAACTGATGTGTTTTGACCTTTTACTTGTAAATAGGCAATTGAATCTCGCTTGTGTGTGGCTATAAACACTTCATTTGACCAAGGATGATTGACGATAAACGTTGAATAAGCAAGAACCGAATTTTCCTTCTCAGCTAATTTGTAAAACTCAGAACTTATTTTAGTTCTAACTTCAAGAATGTTCAGGTAATCAAATCCAAACGATTTGTATTTTGTTTTCTTTTTTTCAGACAACGAACCATACGTTTGCTCAGCAATTTTCACATATTTAAATGCAGAATCAATTGAATGAAATGGATTGTCAGTTCGATAATAGATCTGCGCTAATCCATACGTTGCTGGTGAGGTTTCTTTTTTAAGTGATTTTTCGAAAAGACCTTTCGCTTTAAAATAATTGTATTCATTTAAAGCCGCAAAAGCATTTTCAATTTTTCCTGCAAAAGAGCTTTGTGCAGTTAAAACTGTAAGGAATAGAAATGCTATTTTAAGATTTATTTTCACGAGAACACAAAGATAATTCGAATGTGATTAGTAACGGTGTTTCTGGCAATAAGTTTCACCAAAAAAACATAAAAAAAGCCTTCAATCGTGAGAGAGAAGGCTAACTATTTTTGAACGGTTGTCTTATTTCATGTGACGACCGTAACGGTTTTTGAATTTATCGATACGACCAGCAGTATCAACGAATTGAACGATACCAGTAAAGAATGGGTGAGATTTGTGAGAGATATCCAATTTGAACAATGGATACTCGTTACCATCTTCCCAAGTGATAGTTTCGCTAGTGTTTGCACATGAAGGGCAAAGGAAAGCGTAATCGTTTGACATATCTTTAAAAACTACCATTCTGTAATCTTCTGGATGTATATCTTTTCTCATTTTGATGTATATTAAATGCTATTATATCCTCAATCGGGTTGCAAAGTTAAACAAACTTTTTAAAAACAATCATTTTTTTTGAATTAAAATAAAGATAAGTTGTTTTCGTTACTTTTGCATGAAACAAAATCAAATCACAGTGAAAAAAGCAGGAATTTTATTTCTTTTCAGTTTAGCTTTAATAGTAGCTTCATTATCAAGCTGTAAGAAACCACTTTTACTTTCAAAAGGAAACCTAGAATTCTCTGTGGACACAGTTGTATTCGACACCGTTTTTACTACAATCGGTTCAACAACGCAACAATTTAAAATTTATAATCCCGAAAATAAAGCGGTAGAAATTGAAGAAATTGAACTAATGGGAGGCGAAAGTTCACCTTTTAGAATGAATATCGATGGTGAAATTGGAACATCGTTGTCAAATATTACAATCGAAGGAGAAGATAGTTTGTTCGCATTTGTTGAAGTCACCTTGAATGTAAATGGACAAACCCTTCCTTTAATTATTGAAGATTCAATTCGTTTTAGAACCAATGGTGTTGATCAATA
>JBDKHH010000377.1:0-6011 GCA_039797785.1 Bacteroidota bacterium
GAACATTGTGGAGGATCGAATTCTGGAACCTTAACACTTTCTGGTCACACAGGTTCAATCACAAAATGGCAGTATTCAATTGATGGTGGAATTGTTTGGACAGATATTTCAAATACAACAACTTCACAAGCGTATTCTGGAATTACAAGCAATCGAATGTATCGCGCACTTTTGACAAATGGTTCGTGTGGAACGGCATACAGTAACGTTGGTTCAATCACAGTATATGGTTCTACCGTTACAAAATGGTTAGGAACAACGAGCTCAGATTGGGGAACTGCTTCTAACTGGTGTGGAGGAATTGCTGACAATGGAATGGATGTCGTTGTAACGAGCTCAGCTCCAAATAATTTAGTCTTAGATCAAAACCGTTTGGTAGGAAGTTTCAATTTCAATGGATCAAATAAAATTATCATTCTTGGAAATAACACATTGACAGCGAATGGATTTACTGGAACTTCTTCGTTGAATTATGTTCAAACAAACGGTACAGGAAAATTGAAAATGAATGTTGCGAATAATTCTACTGTATTATTCCCGGTTTCTAATTCTGCTTACAACCCAGTTTCAATCACAAACAACTCAGGAAATTCAGATGACTTCTCAGTACGTGTGTTGGATGAGGTGTATACGAATGGTTTAACAGGAACTGTAATGACAACTTCGAGAATTAAACGTACGTGGGATATTTCTAAAACGTATGCGAATGGTGGAAGTGGAATCAACTTTACATTCAATTGGAACCCAGCTGAAGTGTACAATGTTTCTACACCAATGTTGAATCATTACAACGGAACAGATTGGGATGCACAATTAGGAACAACAACAAGTACAGCAAATAGTATGACGTATGTAGGTTACACAGGTACTTTTTCACCTTTTGCTATCAGTAACTCTGGACAACCTTTACCTGTTACATTAACACAGTTTTCTGCAACATGTGAAACAGAGAATACAACCATCGAATGGCAAACAGCTTCAGAACAAAACTCAGATGTTTTTGTGATTGAAAGAAGTGAAAATGGCAAAGATTGGACAACTGTAGATGAGATCAAAGCTGCCGGAAATAGTAACGTAACAATTGATTACATGTACAAAGATTACGATCGTTCTAGAGGTTTAAATTACTATCAATTGCAACAAATTGATGTGGATGGAAAAGTAACAACCTATGGACCAATTTCAGCGATGTGTGATATTGAAATTGTTGAAATCGCTGTCTTCCCGAATCCAACGGATGGTGATTTTGCAATCGAAATTTCGGCACCACAGACAGAAACATATCTCGTGATTTTCGAAACTGCCGATGGAAATAGAATTAGTGAAATGGATTATCAAATTAAAGAAGGAATGAACATGATTCCAATGCACGCGAAAGATTTAGATGCAGGTGTCTATTTCATTCGAGTAGTTAATGGAACAGATTCATATTTGAAAAAAGTAGTAATTAAATAAAACAAAAGTGGGGATAGTTGATTCAAACATCCCCACTTTAATAATGTTGTAATGTGTTTTTGTGATTCATCCTATTTCGCCGAAACACTTTTTTTAAAGAGATGTTAAAAGAGAGATTGAAGCATTTTTTGAGAAAACTCCGCGACAAGAAATAGGTGATTTTAAATAAAAGCGTATGAAAAAATTAGTCAAAATAAATAAAAAATTAGCAGCTACATTGTTGTTGTTGATTGGATATTTGGGGGTGAATGCCCAGACCTTTAATGTTGCATATAATGACATCAATTTTGGTGGTTCAGGTGTGACAATAACCAACAAAGTTGGAACGGGTACAGCTGTGAATAATGTTGTTTTATATCAAAATGTGATCACTGTTGGAGGGCAACAAATCGATGCGATTGTGCGAACTTTGGAAGTGAACAATGTATCAACATTCAGTGCTTTCGATCAAACGGGCACAGGAACAGGGTATACAAACAATGTTCAGCGATGGTTTTCTCCACAGTTTACATTTGGTTCTGGGGGAGGAAGTGCTGTTTTTAAGTTTGAGTTTATTTTGGGTGGCTCGTTTAATAATTCTACGAATACAGGAACGATTGTAACTCTGCAGAATGTTCGAGTGAACACCTACGATATTGATGGAAATGGAAATGCTGGAACGAACCAATACACAGAATTTGGTGGTTTCACTTCCTCAGAATTAGGAAGCCCAACGAATCTTGCAGTAACTTACAATTCAACCCTAGGTTTGACAAAATTCCGTTCAAATTTATCAGCAAATACAAGTGATGCTACAGACGTTAAAAATCGTGTTCGTGTGACGTATGATAATATTTCAGAATTCACAACAAAAGTGGGTGGCGACGGCAGTGGTTTGGCCTATTATTTCCTTGATTTTTCATCTGGGGCAACATTTACAACTGCCGTTACTTATACTGCACCAACATTAGATTTGAACACAAGTACTTCTGGATTAGACAATTCAACTTCAATGGTGGCTCCTGATTCAAAGAATTTTTCTTCTGGATCAGCGAATATTTCGTATACAGGACCAACGATGGATAATCTAAAAGTGAGCATCACAACCACTCAAATTTTAGATGGAGCAAATGAAAAAATCATTATTTCTGGAGCTACGAGTGGCGGTACAATAGCATTGAATTTTACAAATGCTCAAGCAATTACGAATGTTGTGCTTGGAGGTATAACGTATGCTGTTTCAGCAAGTGTAACAGGTGGTAAAAGTAGTTTAACCTTTACGAAGAGTGGTGGAGGAACGTTAACAGTTGCCCAAGTTGAAGGTTTATTGGATGCGCTACAATACCAAAATGCAGCATCAAATGCAACGAAAGCAACACGCTTTTTTAACGTAACAACCTTAGCAGGAAGTTTTGAAACACCAGTAGCTCAATTTCAATTAAACATTGATAATGTGTTGCCTGTTGAGTTAACGTCTTTTGCAGTAAATTGTGAGAATGATTATCCAATTGTTTCATGGCAAACTGCTTCGGAACACAATTCTGCGGCGTTTATTATTCATAGAAGCACAGACGGAATTCAATGGGAAGCGATTACATCTATCGAAGCTGCTGGCAATAGCAATTCAAAGATTGATTATCAATTCGAAGATGTTACAACCTTGCGTTTTGTGGGTTATTACAGATTAACACAGGTTGATATAGACGGTAAACAAAAAGTCTATGATCCAATTTATACAAATTGTTTAAAAAGTGAAAATGAAGTGGAACTATATCCAAATCCAGCTCAAGATGATTTAACAATTTCACTTTCTACGAAAGAGTCAGCTAAAGTTCAAATAGAATTCGTTAACGCAAATGGATTTATGGTTATATCAGAATCACATGATGCTTATGCTGGTGTGAATCATTTTAAACACAACGTGGAACAACTTTTAAGTGGAATCTATTACGTGAAAATCGTTGCAAATGATATAGTGACAATCAAAAAATTAATTGTTCAGTAAAACCAATCAACCTTAACAGTTAGAAAAATCCAGTTCGAAAGAGCTGGATTTTTTAGTTTTTGATTACAGAAATACGGCAGTGGGCCAATACCTGCGTTATGGAGAGATGTTTTTTGATTTCTGGTATTTCCATTGAAAATATTTTTAAAATTCTTTGATCTGATAAAAAGTTCACGAATCTATCTTAATTAACCTTTTATACAAGAGTTATTTCAATTGTTTCTAATAAATAAGTGACTTATATTTGCAAAACAGTATCAAATCACTCATAAAAACGAGGTATTTATGGCTTTTGTAGACAGATTGAGCTTTGCTCGAAAACAGAAAAAAATCAGACAAGCTGACCTTGGTAAAATGGTTGGAACCTCTGGTGATATTATCGGAAAATATGAAAGAGGTGAAAATACACCCTCCATCGATGTGGCTGCAAAAATTGCTGAAGCTTTAGGTGTAACCCTTGATTACCTCGTAAAAGATGGAGAATACGAACAAGTGGATAATGAAACGTTAAAACGTCTCAGAGATATTCAAAAACTAAAAGAGAGCGACAAACAACACGTTTTCGCTCTCCTTGATGCGTTTATTAAACAAACTAAATTGCAGGGGATTTTGTAATGTTAGAAAAACAAATTCGTGCCGTTTTTGATGAACATACGATTACGGTTTATCAAGCCTACAGAAAAGATATTGCAAAGTCTGCTGTGTTAAATCAAAAATTTGTTCCGCCTTTTAAAATGGAACGTATGACTTGGATTAAGCCTTCTTTTTTATGGATGATGTATCGTGCAGGTTGGGCTACCAAAGAGGGCCAAGAACATATTTTAGCAATAAAAATAAAACGAGAAGGTTTTGAATGGGCATTGAAAAATTGCTGTTTATCACATTTTGACAGTTCTCGTTTTTCTACTCATGAAGATTGGAAAACTAAATTACAAAACTCGCCTGTACGCCTTCAATGGGATCCCGAAAAAGATATTCATCTACAAAACCTAAATTACCGTAGCATACAAATTGGGCTTACTGGAGTTGCTGTTGAGCATTATGTAAATGATTGGATTGTTTCAATTACTGATATTACACCACTTTGCAAACAAATACATTCTTTGGTACTCAATAAAAAAATTGAGGAAGCGAAAAATTTGCTCCCTCTTGAAGATGTTTATTCTTTGAGTGATGAATTGAAAATGATTATTGGACATTCTTAGTTAGTTTTTCCAAATATAATTTTGAAGCTCTTGAAATAGTATCATCGATTGATAAAGAGAATGTTTCTAATGTTTTCTTCGCCTTAACAGTTGGCTGTCTAGAAATTGTAAAAAGACATTTTTCTTGAAGTACTTTTTCCCTATCGTCTTCAACAAAATAACTTGGAGGATTTTCTACTAAAGAAACCAATATATCAATATTAACCTCTGGTTCAATGAAGTTGTTATGAAAATGATCTAACATATCTTCATGCTCATAATGCCCAACGTGAAGATCCAAATATGTTTTATAAATCAAATCTTTCTCAATTTCAGAAAGCTGAACAGGTAAATACCAAAACAAATTATGAAATAGTCTATTTCTTTTTAGTTCGGTATTCGATTGAATAGATTCATTTAACAATTGATTAAACTCCTGAAATTGATGTTTTTTTCCAATTTTTTCTTCAAATTCTTGTAACTCCATATCTATTTTAATGAAATAATGTCTTGCACAGTTATAAAGAATCCAGTTCGAAAGAGCTGGATTTTTTAGTTTTCTAAAAAGAGCAAAAGTAAAATCACTCCAATAATCACAAACAATAAATACAATTTTGGATCGCGGTAAATTGGTTTTTTTCCGCGTTTTGTTAAACGTTCGTAATCGTGATGCAAACGCGAGAAGTCCTTCTGACGCTTGATTTGCTCGTCAGTTGGCTCTAAATTTTTATCGGTATTGACTGAAAACTTTCTCATCTTAGTGTTCGCTACGTTCTGTGGTATCTACCCACTTTTTGTTTAACTTTTCCAATATGCGGTAAACACGCATTTTCGCATTTGCTTCTGTAATACTGTAAATATCAGCAATTTCTTTGAAACTCAATTCTTGAAAAAAGCGCAATTCAATTAAATCCAAATGCTCTTGTTCCATGCCGTTCAACAATTCAACCAACTGTTCCTGATCTTCCGCCGACATGTATTTTCCAAGATTGGCTTCATCACACAAATCCTTGAATTTTCCTTCATCGATGTCAACAGTATACGCTTTCTTAGCATTACGGAAAAACATCGAAACCTCGTTCTGCGCAATGCGATACAACCAACTACAAAACGGTAAACCACGATCTTCGTATTTCCCGATATTCGCCATTGCTTTCATAAAGGTTTGCTGCGTTAAATCACCAGCTACTTCTTCATTTCCACCCAAACGCTTAAATACAAATCTGAAAATACGATCAAAATAGGTGTTATACAATTCACCGAAATAAAACGAATCTTGCTTCGCCAATTCAATTAGCTCTGCTTCACTCAAATTTTTTCTATGTCGTCGAAAGTTGAACAAGTCGTTTTGTTTTTAGTGTAAATGTAGTTTTTTTTAAAAGTAACAA
>JBDKHH010000378.1:0-20692 GCA_039797785.1 Bacteroidota bacterium
TAACCGTTCGTTTTAACTAAATGATAAATCTTGTTAAAATTTTCAATGTCCTTTGGAGTGAACATTCGGTTCCCTTTTTTACTTTTTTTGGGTTGAATTAAATTGAATTCCTTTTCCCAAAACCTTATCAATGAAGTGTTTACGCTAAACATGTCAGCGACTTCACCAATGGTGTAATAGAGCTTCGTAAGTTGTTTAATATCGATTTGTTCCAAAACGTTGAATTGAATTAATCCCGAAAATAGTTATATTTTTGCAACCGCAATGCAAGGTTATTCATTCATAGTAAAATATTTGTTGTTGTTTGTGTGTTTTATTTCTTTAAGCGCCTTCACGCAAACAGCTGGAAACGATACGCTTGTAAAAACCGTAAATGATTCGTTAACGTTACAAGACACTGTGAAACCTAAGAATAGCGAGCAAATCGATCAGATTGTTTCTTACGCTAAAAAGTTTCTAGGTACGCCTTATCGTTATGCCGGAACTACGCCTTCTGGATTCGATTGTTCAGGATTCATTTCTTATGTTTTTGGAAATTTTGGATTTAGTTTGGTTCATTCGAGCTATGGAATGGCTGAATTTGGTGCAACTGTGAAATTAGCCGATGTTCAAGCGGGCGATCTATTGTTTTTCAAGGGAAGTAACGTCAATTCAACTCGTGTTGGTCACGTTGCGATGGTGGTCGAAGTAACTCCAGATGCCATAAAAATGATTCATTCATCTACTTCGCGCGGTGTTGTAATCGAAAATTTCAAAACGAGTAAGTACTTCATTGCGCGCTTTATCAAGGCGAAACGCTTGGATTACGGAGTTCCAGCTGCGAAATAAATTAGTGACTAGTCAGATGCGGCTGAGTGACCAGTGATTAGTTCGAAGTGATTCTAGAATATTTCGTTATTATTTAAACATTTTCCGTTTTCAAGGTTTTACTATTTTAGCATCAAATTCAAAGATTTTGTTCGGTAAAAAAGAAAAAACATATTCGCTGAAAGAGCTGGTTGAACACGTTTTTCGTCAAATGGAAATACATTTTGAGTACAAAGACGAAACTGTTTTTTCTTTCTCGATTATAGGAAAAGATAATATTCTATGTGAAGCACACTTAGAGATTCAAGAAGAATTAAATACGTTTTCGGTCATTGTTCACTTTCCAAAGTACATTGATAAAAGCGTGATGCCGCATTATTTGAACTTGTTTAATTTGTTGAATTCAACGATTGATTCGACATTTGTTATCGATTACAAAAGCCGCACGATCTTGTATAAGATGAATCGGTTTTTTAATGCAACTACCTATAGTTTAGATGAATTGTGTTTGTATTTCAATTCAAATTTTCGTTTGATGAATGCCGTTTTGGAGCAATCTCAGGTAATTGAAGGTGGAAGTAATTCTTCCATGGAAATTGTTAAACTAATTGATTCTTCTCTAAACAATGCATAAAATAGGAACTGTTATAAAAGCTTTCGGAAGCGAGAAAAATATTCCGTTTGAATCAATTGAGGATCAATCGCTTTGGGTGCTCGTTAATCAACACGATCAACTTCCAGTTAAAATCAATTTTCACTTAAAAGGGAATTCATTGTTTATGCGAAGTGGGTTTACCTTTGAATCTTGGAGAATTGATGAAGTTAGTTTGTTGGAATACGCCAATTATCTCAATGAACTTACCTTTCTTGGGAAATTTTTGGTTAAAACATCTGAAGAACAGATTGAAAACCGAATTACCAATTTCATATTTTCTGTCCGTCTAGATTCCATGAGCGATGACATTCTGAAACAACATTTACCTTTGCTTTATTCGCATTCTGTGGCGCATTATTACTATGCTGTTGGCTATTTGTTGGAAATGATTAACAAACGAATTTCAATGGAAGAAGCGTTGGAAGGTTTTCAAAAGCGAGTGAAGGAATTGTAAGACTTGTAATTTTCAATGTTTTCTGCATCACTTTTTGATAAAACTGAACAAGTCTAGGACTTATACGTTTTTAGTATTTTAGCATCAAATTCAAAGATTTTGGAAATAGGAGAAGTATCAAGTGTGAATCAACGTCGTCAGTGGTTGTTTGTGTTTTTAGTTGGATTATTCATTACAAATGCAATTACCGCCGAATTGATCAGCAATAAGTTGATTGAAATTCCAGCATTATTTTCTATTGGAGAAACGAAATTTGGACCGTTTACAACCATAATTGGTGTAATTCCATGGCCTGTTGTTTTCATTTTAACGGATTTGCTGAATGAATTTTACGGTGAGAAGGTGGTACGTCGTGTTTCTTGGATTACAGCCATTTTGATAGCGTATTGTTTCATAATCGTTTCTGTTGCATTGGCAATTCCAGCGAAAGAAATCCCGAATTCTAGTTTGGCAACAGATCATGAATTTCACAAGGTTTTTGGTCAAGCGCAAATGGTGATCGTTGGAAGTATTGCAGCGTTTTTGTTCTCTCAATTGATGGATGCAACACTCTTTCATTGGATCAAGCGCAAAACTGGGAACAAATACATTTGGATGCGAAGCACTGGAAGTACGGTCATTTCGCAGATGGTTGATACGATTGTGGTGCTCTACATTGGGTTCGTGTTGCCTGGAGCGCTAAGCTTTGACCAATTATTGGAAATCGCCCCGACGAATTATTTCTTAAAACTTATCATAGCCATTTTGTTGACTCCAATGATTTATTTAGGACATTATTTGGTGAAACGCTATTTGAGGGTTTCGGAGTAGGTAGAATGATTCAAATATTCGATAATTCGATGATTCAAATATTCAATTCATCTCCTACAGGTCAATGAAATCGGGAGTTATAAGTAAGATTGTTAACTTGCAAATTTGTTAATTTGTAACATTGTAAAGTTGCAAAAATGCAAAGTTGTAATGTTGCCACAAATCACTCTGTCTGCCCACAGGCAGGAAATCACAACCGCCGAGGCAGAATCCGCATTTGCGGATAATCATGAATTATAAATCATGAATCATAAATCATCACGTTTTCGACTGTCGAAATTTCAAATGCCAAATCAGATAAACAATTGATACAAACGCCATGAATGCGCCAGTGATAAAAGGCAATGGAACAGAATTAAGCGTATTGTGATACGTTAAATAGGTCGAACCAGAACCAACCATAATTCCAGCTTCTAAGGCAATGAACATTGTTCCAGCACCAACTCCGCGACGTTCTGGATGCGAAAGATCTGCCGTCCAAGCGAAAAGGGTAGGACTGCTCACGCCAGTTGCGAAGCCAAAGATGATTGCTGCTGTAATGTATGACGTTAAATCGCGTGAGAATCCAATCAGTAACATGCTCACCAATAGCATTGAAAAGCCAATGATTAAGGTTTTTCTACGTCCAATTTTATCGGATAAACGCGCAGAAAACAAACGCACTAATATGGTTGAAACGACATAATAGCCAAAAAACAATCCTTTATTTTCAGAACCAAGATATCCTGACATGTCAGGTGTAATCACGAAAATAATTCCAGAGCAGGTGGCTGTTAGAAACATTACAATGGCGGAAGGTAAAACTGTGGGTTCAACGACGTCTTCAGGTTCAATCGCGAGTAAACTAGTTGAAAATTTAACCCGATTTTCAAGAGTTTCTTTAACAAACATGACCAAAATTCCAGATAAAACAGCCGTTCCAGATGCTATCATGAATAAGTTGTTGATCCCGATTTCTTTACAAATGTACGATCCAGCGACCTGTCCAACGCCAATTCCAAGTGAAACAAATGTTCCCCAAATACCCATTCCCATTCCGCGACGATCTTCGGGTAAAATGTCTGTAACGAGTGCCGTTGCGCCAGTTGGATTAAATCCAGCGCTGAAACCATGGAAGAAACGCAATAACAAGAAGAACCAAATTGAAAAGGACAATGGATAGAGCAAGGAAACTACAAAAGAAACAAAGACTCCAATCAGCATCACCTTTTTACGTCCAATGGTATCTGCTAATTTACCAGAGAAAGGACGAGAAAGTCCTGCTGAAATCGTGAAAATGGAGATAATTAATCCTTTGTAATCTGCACCGCCAAGGTCTGTAATGAAATCGTTTAATTCTGGAATGACAAGGTTGAAACTTGTCATGAATAGGAACATCGAAAAAGCCAACACCCAAAAATTCTTGCTATAATTCCTAAACATGGTGCAAAAGTACTTCGAATGGATGAAAAGCTCTTCTTTTTGAACATTTTCTTTCCAAAATTGTCATTAAATTTGATAAAACTTGAGAAAATGGTAAATGAAGCAACGTTAGGAGCTGGATGTTTTTGGTGCATTGAAGCCTGTTACAAAGACATGAAAGGTGTAATTGATGTTTATCCTGGTTATGCAGGAGGACATGTGTTAGATCCAACTTACAAACAAGTTTGCGAGGGAACGACTGGACACGCAGAAGTTGCACGTGTTGTTTTTGACGATGAACAGATTTCGTTTGAAGAAATATTAGAGGTTTTTTGGTTTGTGCATGATCCAACTCAATTAAATCGCCAAGGAAATGATATTGGAACGCAATACCGTTCAGAAGTTTTTTATCATGACGACATTCAAAAAGGGATTGCAGAACATTATAAAGCAAAACTTACAGAAGAGAATGTGTGGGATAAACCGATTGTAACGCTGATAACTCCGCTGAATAATTTTTACAGAGCTGAAGAATATCACCACAATTATTTCGAATTGAACCCAGGAAACGCTTATTGTCAATCGATTGTGCGACCAAAGGTGGAGAAATTCAAATCAGTCTTTGCTGATAAACTTAAATAAATAAAAAAATCCCGAACATTTCTGAACGGGATTTTTTTTAATGTTTATTGAATCTTAAAGCTCTTCTAATTCTTCTTTTGCTGGCGTTGCAGATTCTTTTTTCGCTTTTTTATTCTTCTTCATTTCTTCTTTTTTCAACTCTTTTTTCTCTTGCATTTCAGCTTTCTTAGCCAAATACAATTTGTATTGCTCTTCAGTAAGAATTGATTTCATGTGAATATCACGTGCATCTTGATTACCTTTTAATGATTCTTTTTTCGCAGCAGGAGTCATGTTCACATCGTTTCTGATTGCATCATTTTTTTGAGCGATTCCAATGTTTAATTCAAGAACTTTAGCTTTTTGCTCTTCTGTCAAGGATAATTCTTTCGCCATTTTATTGGTATGCATTTCAGCACGTTCGATAGGTGTCTTTTTTGATTTTGCATGGTCTTGTGCTGTTGCCGTTGCTGCTCCAATGATTAAAGCTGCTCCAACTAATACTGCATTTAACATTTTCATAGTTCTAATTTTTAATTGTTCATTCGGTTTTGGCAAATAACGTGCCTTGATTCTAACTTATGCGAATTTAAGGTGAAATAGGTCATTTTCCTGAGCAATTAACATTTTTAGTGAAAAACAAATGTGTAAATTTCCACTATGAAATGCACGATGCTTTTATTTCTGACCGTTTTTACTGCTTCATTGACGAGCTGTTTGTCGCCAAGGTTGCTTGAGAAAAAAGGAAATGTGATTAAACTTGAACGTCAAGGTTTGACAGAAATTCCAGAAAGCGTGTTCCTTGCTGAGAATGTGACAGAATTACATTTGTACGGAAATCAACTAGATTCACTGCCCGCGCGTATTGGTGAGCTCACAGAGTTAAAGAAATTATATGTTGGAAAAAACAATTTAAAAACCTTGCCACCAGAAATAGGTAAATTGAAAAAGCTGGAAGTATTGTCGCTTCAGTACAATGAAATTGACAGTTTGCCAGATGAAATAGGTGATTTGGATAGTTTGAAATGGCTTCAATTGAGTCAGAATGAGTTGCATTTTCTTCCTGAAACAATCGGAAATTTAAAGAATTTGGAAAATTTACAGCTGAATTATAATTGGTTGGATAGTCTTCCTGCGACGATTGGCGGTTGTGAAAAATTAAAATTTATCTATTTGAATAGTAATAACTTACATGCTTTACCTGAAAGTTTAGGTTTAATAAAAGGCTTGAAAGAAATTTACTTGTACAACGCTGGACAGTTGATTGAAATCCCTGAAAGCTTCTGTGATTTACGTCGTTTGGAAATTCTAGAAGTCGACATGCAAAGTGTTATTCCAACATGTCTTCTTGTAAAGCAAACGAATCGATTGACCATCATTCAGAAGTAAGGTTGAATTATGATTCTCGGCTTTCGCTGCGCATTTCTAAAAGCAGAACGGCATCGTATGCAAAGTGAGCAGAAATACTAAACCATAATCCAAAGTGTTCGTAGCCCAATGAAATCAAAAGAATGAACGGGAAAACAAGTAAGCCGTAATAGTTCATTTCAAGGTTTTTTACGCTGAAATAACCGTGAATCGCAACAAAGATGATGGAGGTTATCCAAACACCTGTAAACGTTTGTAAACCTGCTCTAAAGAGTAATTCTTCGCCAACTCCGGCGCAGATTGAAAGGAAAAAAGCATCGAAATAGTTGAGTTTTAAATCCTTCACCATTTTGTCAATTTTTAAAGGCAAACGATCGAAAATGGGCGCTTTTAGTATAATAATAGCAAGAAAAGCATACAGGATTCCAAATTCTAATCCATAAGCAATTGGAATGGTTTTAATGTTTTCAAGTTGGAGAAGGTCTATCCAAGAAACATCATAGTAAAAATACATCACCAGAAAAGCAGGCAACGGAAAGATTAACAGCGTAATCCAGCCCATTAAATGTATGCGTAGTTTGCTCAATTATGGTAATTTTGCACGAAAGTAACAAAATATGAAAGACGCAATCATTCACTGGATTCGTAGTTTTTATGGAACCACGAATTTTAACCATTCGGCATACGATCAACAAGCAATTTATTGGGCAATTGGAATGTTTGCTGTTTTGGTAGCTTTCTCATTGGCTGTTTGGTATATTTCACGTGTCATTTTGATCAAAGTGTTGTATGCATTGGTGGATCGCTCAAAAAGTAGCTTGGATGACCATTTGGTAAAGAATAAAGTCTTTCGTTCCTTGGCGCATTTGGTTCCATTGATGTTTATGGATTATTTCTTGTCGATTGTCTTTTATCAATTCCCTTCGATGCATGGTGGACTTTCCAAGCTTGTTGCGGTTCTAATTTTGTTTGCTGTTATGATTTCCATCAACCGCGGATTAAATGCGTTTCGTGATATCATCAAGGAGAAAGATGTGTATTCGGACAAGCCAATTCAATCGTATTTCCAGGTTGGTAAAATTGTCGTTTCTGGAATCTTCTTGATTATTATGCTTTCAGTTGTTACGAGTAAGTCACCAGTATTCTTTTTAACGTCTTTAGGAGCCGTTTCAGCGATTTTATTGTTGGTTTTCAAGGATACAATTCTAGGTTTCGTTGGAAGTATTCAATTGTCCGTAAATGATATGATTCGCATCGGTGATTGGGTGACAATGGAGAAATTTGGTGCAGATGGAGAAGTGGAAGAAATCAACTTGGCAACAGTGAAAGTGCGCAACTTTGATAAAACCATTACCACAATTCCAACCTATTCATTCATTTCAGATTCGTTCAGAAACTGGCGTGGAATGCAGGAATCGGAGGGAAGACGCATCAAACGTTCGGTTTACATTCAAATCGATTCAATCCATTTTGCATCCGAAGACTTGATCAAACAATTGGGTAAAATCAAAATCTTAAACAACTTTATCCAAGAACGCGAAAAAGAAATTCAAGAATACAATAAGAAGAATGGTTTTGTGGGTGAACAAGCTGTAAATGCGCGCAAACAAACGAATATTGGGTTGTTCAGACGTTACATTGAGTATTATTTACAACACAATCCCGAGATTAACCATAAGATGCAATTACTTGTTCGTCAGTTAGATTCTTCCGATAAAGGTGTTCCAATTGAAGTGTATTGTTTTACTAAAACCAAAGTCTGGAACGAATATGAGTTAATTACAGCCGATATTTTCGATCACATTTTCGCCATTGTTCCTTTGTTCGAATTAACGATTTTCGAAAGCCCAACAGGGAAGGATTTTAGAAATTGATGAATTGATTCTTGATCAAAGAAAAATTTGCCAAAATTTTACATTCTTGATTTTTAGTTTTTTTATATTTTTAGCAAAAATTTAATTTAATGAAACTACTTTTTACAATACCAGCGATTCTATTCGCTTCAACTGTCTGTTTTAGCCAAACAACCGTTAAAAAACCTGTGAATACCAACACAGAGAAGGCTTTAATTTGGAAGCCAACCAAAATTGAAAGTTCGTATTGGAATCCTAATTCTTCTGCATTTGTTCTAGTTGACACAGCTTACCTTGTATACTCTCCTTCAACTGGCAGAATCTTGGAGGATAGAAGAAGTTTAAATGGCGTAAACCTGACGAAAAAAGTTTACACAGACGTTTCCATTTATGAAAATCAAAGCAGTGTAAACTTAACGTGGAATAGTGTAACGTCAACATTCGATACGACCAATTCAATTGTTTATACGTACGATAATTTTGGAAATCTTGAGTCTGAAATTCATCATGGAAGTTCTTCAAGTTCCATTGCTGGTGGTTCTGTGTTGTACACAAATACATTAAATTCAAGCAACAAGCCATTGAGTGTCATCCAAAGCAATTTTAATGTAATGACACAACAATTTGAATACTATTCAAAAATAGAATATACGTATCATCCAAATGGGTTTACCGCTTCGATGGTTAATCAGACATATGATGCTGTTAATACAGTTTGGGTGAATATTGACAAAGAAGAGTATTCACAAGACGTGAGTGGTATTTACAATGCAATAATTTATTATTCATGGGATGCAGGAAATGGAATCTGGAATCCAACCTATAAAGCGGAAGCATCTTTGACTCCATATCTTGAAATTAATGATCCATTCATTCAAGGTTGGGAGAATTCTGTGACATATGAGTATGATGTCGCTACATCAACTTGGAAACCAGCCTACCGTAACATTGAAAATGAGACGATTAATGGTGGAAACGAAAGCTTTTATGACTTATACCAGAATGGTAGTTGGAATTACTATTTGAAAGGGATCTTACAAAAGGATGTTTATGGCAATGAAACTTCATTTGTGAACTATCAATGGAATGCTTTGACAAATAATTGGGATGCGGGATTATGGCGTTATTATTCATATCAATTGGATGGAAGCAACTTACCAGTTGAGAAAATTGATTCGTTAAAAAATAGCCCAGGAGCACCTTGGGGGATTTCAAAGAGAAGATATGCAGATTACGTTCAAGTAAATGTTGATTTTGCAGGAACAGATGAACTTTCAATGAACGAAATCGAAATCTATCCGAACCCGATCAATGATCAGTTTACAATAAACTCAGAGAATTTCACAAAGGTTCAAATTGTTGATTTAAGTGGAAAGGTTCTTCTTGAATCAACGGAAAAAATTGTCAACTCAACATTTTTGCAGTCTGGTATGTATTTGTTAAATATCTACAAGGAAGACCAATTAATTGCAACGAAATCAATAATGAAAAATTAGGATTTATTAAAAGTTCATCAAGGGCTATTCGATGGGATAGCCTTTTTCAATTCATCCAAATTGATTTTGACTTAAATAATTAATAGCGCATTGTTTCTGGTGTATCAGAAACAGAACTATTTTTATTTCATAGTCGTTTCATCGAATAAAACAATTGATAAAGAAATGATTAACAATTTCAATTTGAATTAAACCAAGTGGTTTTATAACCTCAAATGCTACAATGTGTTTTAACTTCCGTCTTCATCTTCTGGTTTAATCATTATATTCTAAATTTGTGATATGAGACTAATAAAAATCTATGTAATAATTGGAGTAACTCTTTTGATCTCAACAATCATCTATTTTATTTATCAAAACAAAATGTATGGGTATTCGGTTGATTTGAAAAAGTTTAGTAATTATACCTGGATATTCAAAGAATCATTTTTCAAAGATATAGATACTACAGGAGGCAGTTGGGTAGGTAATCAAAATACCTTAACTTCTTTTGCGTATAAAACAGATATAAAAAATTTCACAGCAGGAGCGATTATTGACGTTTGGGAATTTGAAAATCACGGTAATATAGACATTGATAAGATTGATATTGAAAATAGTTTTTCAGATGACAATATTCCACAAGACGAAAGAATAGTCTTATATAGTGGCTCACCACTTGAAAGAGTTACAAAGAGAAATGTTCAATTTAGAACTGGATTAAAAATTAAGTTAGATCTAGTAGACACAATAATGCACAAGTATAATTCATTAAATTATAAAGGTGTTTATGGTGACATCAATACAATTAATGTTTATAATCAATATGGTTTGCAAATAAAATTTAAAAATGAATTTGATAATAAAAGAACCATATTTCTTCTTTATAAAAAGAAAAAAAGTATATACTTTATTGTTATTCGATCAGAACATAAAATTGATAAAGAAATGATCAATAATTTCAACTTGAATTAAACCTATTTGATTACAATGTATTTAAAGGAAATTCTTCGGAAAACAATTGCAGATGGTATAAGATACAATAATGCAATTGGTATAATTATTCTTGCTCTGGGAATGATCGTTATTGGTTTTTTTAAAATCTCAGGCACTGGGACAAAAAGTAATTATAATTTTACCCATGGATCCGTAGAGAAAATAGCTAAAGGAATCTATTTACAGAAGAGTACATCTAAGTTCGGGCCATCAAAATATTTAAAAAAAGTCGGTATTGAAATTGTTATCGACAATTCAAGTTACTTTATAGATCAGAATGAAAGGGATAAATGGATTGAAGTATTGGAAACCGTGAAAAAAGGTGACGTAATTGATATTTGGTATCGCCGTATTGATGATGTAAATTTTAACAATGTATTTGAATTGAATGTCAATGGTAAGAATATAATTTCCATTGAAGACAGGTTTAAGTCTTTAAATTATATTCTCACCTTTATGGTCATTCTGTTTGTACTAGGAGTTTATCTGATGATTTATTTTATTATCAAAAGAAAAGCATACGTTAAGCTCGAAAAGCACAAAAATTGATTTCAGAAACCTTCAATCGTTATAAACAAAGTAAAAGAAGAAATCTACTATCAAAACCTCAAATGCTTCACTGTATTTCGATTGTTGATCAACTGTTTCAATGATTCAATACCTATTTTTAAGTGATTGTCAACGAACTTGGACGTAACGACGGTGTCGCTTTTTTCTGTTTTCACGCCTTCTGGTACCATTGGTTGATCTGAAACCAGTAACAATGCGCCTGTAGGAATGTTATTCGCGAAGCCAACTGTAAAGATGGTTGCTGTTTCCATGTCGATGGCCATTGCACGAACTTTCTGTAAATAGCCTTTAAACTCTTCGTCGTGCTCCCAAACACGTCGATTGGTGGTGTAAACCGTTCCAGTCCAATAATCTTCGTTAAAATCGCGAATTGTCGTTGAAATTGCTTTTTGTAAGGCGAAAGCGGGTAGAGCAGGAACTTCTGGTGGAAAATAATCATTGCTGGTTCCTTCACCGCGAATGGCTGCAATTGGCAAAACTAAATCACCAACCTCATTTTTGCGTTTTAATCCGCCACATTTTCCTAAAAACAAGACCGCTTTTGGTTTAATAGCTGAAAGTAAATCCATACAAGTCGCTGCAGAAGCACTTCCCATTCCAAAGTTGATGATGGAAATTCCATTTGCCGTTGCACATTGCATTGGACGACCTTTTCCAACGATATCAACACCGTGCATTTCTGCAAATTTATCTACGTAATTGTGGAAGTTGCACAACAAAATGTACTCACCGAAATTTTCTAACTCTTCACCTGTGTAACGTGGTAACCAGTTTTCTACTATTTCTTTTTTTGTTTTCATAATCGCATTTTAGTGGTCCTGAGAATATCCGACTGGAACTTTTTCTCCAGCGCGAATTGGAACTGTTAAGGTGTTCTCTGCCGGGGGAATTGGACAAGAGTACCTATGCGAATATACACAATATGGATTATAAACTGTGTTAAAATCAACAATAACTTCAGGATTTGTTGTTTTCTTAAAGTCTAGATAACGTCCGCCACCATAGGTTTCATTGCCGTTTGTTGCATCGCGAAAAGGGATGAACAAGTAATCTTTGTATTCTTTTTTACGACGCAAAGCCATGTTTTGATAGACGAACAACTTACATGCTTTTCCTTCTAGAGAAAACTCAATAAATCCGAACTGACGATAAATTGGTTTGCGTGCAGTTGACGTTGGCATTTCGAATTTCTTCCCGACTTCTTTTGTGAATTTTGCCTGAATGCGAAAGGTTGAATCAACTTTAAAAAATTGCAAACCTTCAAACGATTTTTGTTCTTCAGCGTTGAGAATATGAGAGCTAGAATCGATCATTTCACCCATGCGCACAATGCGTAATTCAATCAATGAATCTTCATACGATTGAGCGATAAATGAATTGATGTAAAATAATGATAATAATATAGTTAGATACCTCATCTTGAACCAAAAATTGAACTACCAACGCGCACCATTGTACTTCCTTCAAGCAAGGCAATTTTATAATCTCCACTCATGCCCATTGATATTTCCTTGAAGGATGCTTGTTCTGCAAAATAGCCACTTTTAAGTCCGTCGAAAAGTGATTTTAAGAAATGGAATTCATCGTGGATTTTGTTTTGATCTTCCGTTAAAGAAGCCATTCCCATTACACCAACGATTTCAATGTTTTTCATTTCAGCGTATTCTGGCGTATTCAATAATTCAACTGCTTCGCTTAACGATAAGCCGAATTTTGTTTCTTCTTCCGCAATGTGGAATTGCAATAAACACTTGATTACTCGGTTATTTTTCTCTCCTTGTTTATTGATTTCTTGTAACAATTTGATGCTGTCAACAGAATGGATTAAATGAACGAAAGGCGCAATGTACTTGACTTTGTTGCTTTGCAAATGTCCAATCATGTGCCAATGAATGTCTTTTGGTAAAGCTTCGTATTTCAGTTCCATTTCCTGAACTTTATTCTCTCCAAAATGACGTTGTCCAGCATTGTACGCTTCTAAAACTGCACTGACTGGTTTCGTTTTTGAAACTGCAATCAAGGTCGCATCTTCTGTAATTGTTGCTAAAACAGCCTTTAATTGATCCTCAATCATTATTCGTTGATGTTGTAAATTGTTAATCCACTTCGCATTTTAGGTTCAACCCATGTTGATTTTGGCGGCATAATTAATTGAGCATCAGCTACTTTTTTAACTTGATCCATTGATACAGGATACAAGACAAAGCCAACTTTGAATTTTCCTTTGACAATTTTGTCTTCGAAGGATTCAATTGTTTCTGCACCACTTATAAATTCGATGTTTTCATCCGTTTTAAGGTCATGAATCCCAAGAATTGGTGTAAGAACTGCTTGCGTAAGAATTTCAGCGTCTAAACACTTAACAGGATGATTTTCATCGATAATGCTCGGTTTACAATTCAATTCAAACCATTTTCCTTCTAAACACATGGTCATTTGGTGTTCGTGACTTGGTTTAGATGAACCTTTTAAAGCAGAAATTACAAATGAATCTTCCAATTTTTGAAGGAATTCCTCTTTCGTCAAGTTGTTCAGTGTTTTAACTAAACGGTTGAATTCTAGTATTTTTAATCTGTTTTCGTCAATAAAGTAAGCTAAGAAATAATCTTCATTTGGAAATTGAGAAGTTCCTTTGCTTTGACGGTGTTTTTTCAATCCAGCAGACGAAGCGGAACGATGATGACCATCAGCAATGTACGCAGCAGGCAATTTTTCAAAGGCTTTGATCATCGAAGCTGAATCTTCTACTGCTAAAACCCATAACTCATGCTTGATGCGATCGGTTGTCGTGAATTCATATTCCGGACGAGCTGCAGTGTATTTCACCAATAAATCGTCAATTGCTTGTTGGTGAGGATAGGATAGAAGCACTGGTTCGGCATTGTAGCCAACGATATCCAAGTAATTCGTAAACATTGCTTCACGCGATGTCAAAGTTGCTTCGTGTTTCTTGATAAAATCGTCTTCGTATTCTTGAACGCTTGCACCTGCTACAATTCCAGTGAATTCATGTCCATCTTTTGTTTGACGATAAACGTACAAATGTGCTTCTTGATCTTTAATCAAAATGCCTTCTTCAATGAATTCAGCGTATTTTTCACTCACCAAATTGAAACGCTCAACTGAATTGGGTTTCGTTTTCACGGTTGTACCAAATTCTGGATTAATGATGCGCAAGAAAGTGAATGGATTGTCTTCTAATTTCGCTTTTAATACATTCTTTTTGTAAGAATAATAGGGACGCGTAGCAACAAGATGTACTTTGTCGCGAACTGGTCGCAGCGCTTTGAAGGGTGCAATTTTAGTCATGGTCTTTACATACGAAACCCTGTAGTCGAGGCTATCCTCATGCTACAGGGTTGAATTAGTTTTTAGTTTTTTACGGCGAACTGCCCGATAATCAAGCTTGCTAGTTCTTCACCGATACGATCTTGTGCTTCCAATGTTGCTGCTCCAATGTGCGGAGTACAAGCAATTGCACTATGATTCAATAAGTCTTTACGTGGATTTGGTTCGTTTTCAAATACGTCCAACGCGATTGCTGCAACTTGTCCAGATGCCAATGCTTCCAATAAATCATCTTCATTGATCACACCACCACGTGCTGCATTTGCAATTCGAACACCTTTTTTCATCATAGCTAACTCTTTTGCAGCGATTACAGCACTTCCGTCAGCTTGTTTCGGAACGTGAATTGAAATGTAGTCCAATTGACCCAATACACTGTGTAAATCATTACTTGGTGTAATTGAGATGTTTGCTTCATGACCATTTCCAATTGGAACATTGATGTTTACTGGATTTCCAGTGCGATCAACTGCAACAACGTTCATTCCGCAACCTAAAGCGTAAGAAGCTAAACTTTGACCAATTCGACCAAAACCAATGATTCCAAGTGTTTTCCCTCTCAATTCAACACCTTTCGCGTATTTTTTCTTCAATGCAGAAAAATCACCCGTTTCCATGTTTTTGTATGAATCGTGTAAACCTCTAGAAATGGCAAACAAATGTCCCATTACCAATTCTGCAACTGATTGAGAAGAAGAAGCAGGAGTATTAATCACTGTAATTCCTTTTTCACGAGCGTAAGCAACATCGATATTATCCATACCAACACCACCACGACCAATTAATTTCAAATTTGGACAAGCGTCAATCACTTCTTTGCGAACTGTTGTTGCACTGCGAACCAAAATCATTTCGATCCCTTGTTCATTCACTGCATTTGCTAATTCTTCTTGTGCAACTTTATCAGTAATTACTGTAAAACCAGCCTCTTCAAGTAATTGTTTTCCTAAGTCGGAAATTCCGTCGTTTGCTAATATTTTCATTCCTTAATTATTCGGGATTCTTAATTCAATTAACCGTTTGTACGTGTAAATTCTTTCAATACGTCAACTAAAACTTGAACGCTTTCCAATGGCAACGCGTTGTACATTGATGCACGGTAGCCACCAGTTGAACGGTGTCCAGGTAAACCAACGATTCCAGCGTCTTTCCATAGTTTATCGAATGCTTCTTGGTGCGCTTCATTCGTTAATGTAAACGTTACGTTCATGTTTGAGCGATCTTCTTTCGCAACTGTAGCGTTGAAAAGAGGATTTGCGTCTAATTCATTGTATAACAAGTTTCCTTTTGCGATGTTTTTCGCTTCCATTGCTTTCACTCCGCCATTTGCGATTAAATTGCGTAAGTTCAACATAGCAACATAAACAGAGAAAACAGGAGGTGTATTCAACATTGATTCTTTTTCAACTTGTTGTTTCAAGTCCATGTAAGTAGGCATGAACGGCGAAGTTGATTTTCCTAAAATTTCATCTTTAACGATATACAAGGTTGCACCTGCTGGTCCAAGATTTTTTTGCGCTCCTGCGTAAATCATATCGAAGTCAGCAACATTGATTTCTTTTGAGAAAATATCAGACGACATATCACAAACCAATGGCAAATCTGTTTTTGGGAAATTATGGAATTGTGTTCCGTAGATTGTGTTGTTAGAAGTGAAGTGAATGTAATCCACGTCCGTTGGAACAACAAAATCTTTAGGGATGTATGAGAATTTTTTATCTTCAGAAGAAGCAAAGACATTCACATCAACTCCAACTTTTTTCGCTTCTTTGATTGCTCCAGAAGCCCAAGTTCCTGTATTGATGTAACCTGCTTTTTTCGTGTCGCGCATCATGTTCAATGCAGCGATTGTAAATCCAAGTGTTGCACCACCTTGTAAATAAACGACAGAATAACCTGCTGGTACGTTAAGTGCTTTTTTCACTAGATCACATGCTTCGTCCATTACTGCAACGAAATCTTTGTGACGGTGAGAAACTTCTAGGATAGAAAGACCATTAAAATCTAAGACAGCATCAGCTGCTTGTTTGAAAACTTCTTGTGGTAAAATACAAGGACCTGCTCCGAAATTGTGTTTCATGTTTGCTATTGTTTATCGTCGTTTAAAATACTTTACAAATGTGAAAAAAATAAAAGATTTAATGGTAGAAAAGATGCTTCTTTTTTACAAAAAATCGGTTAAAAAAAAACCCCGAATTATCGGGGTTTAAAATTTATTCTTCAGACTTCTTAGTCGTTTTTTTCGCGGTTGTTGCTTTTTTTACTGCTGGTTTTTTCTCAGCGGCTACTTTCGGAGCTGCAGCTTTTTTCGCTACTGTTTTTTTCTCTGCTGGTGCGTCTGCTTTTGCAGTTGCTTTTTTCACAGATGGTGCAACAGTTGCTGTTGTTTTTCTTTTACGTGTGTTCCCGTAAGAACCCATCGCTCTTTTTCCTTTCGCTGTTTTTTTATCTCCTCTTCCCATAATAGTCTAATTTTTTTAATAGTAACCTTGATCGTCAGGCAAATATAATTATTCTTTTTTAAATAAGCGACGTCTAATTTCATCTTCTAGTTCTTGTCCGCCACGCAAGATTTTTCGACACCATTTCAACTTCAATTTTGTTTGCTCTTCAGCGTTTAATTTCCAATCGATTGAACTATTTTCCAAACGCTCACGAATAACGTTTAAGGTAATTGCAGCCGAAACTGAAATATTGAAACTTTCAGTAAAACCATACATTGGAATTTTCACGTATTCATCGGCAAGTTCCATTATCTCTGGAGAAATTCCTCTGCGTTCAGTTCCAAAAACAAATGCCATTGGACTATCAAGATTCAAATCATTAATCGTAACATCGTTTGTATGTGGTGTTGTGGCAATAATGCGATAGCCTTTTTCTTTCAGATTTTTAATACAATCGATTTCTGGTTCTGGTCCGCGGTCGTAATTATACATATCCACCCATCTACCAGCACCTAAGGCAATGTCGCGTTGAACTTTGTATTGATTGTCTTTTTCGATTACATGTAAATTCTGAATACCAAAGCAATCACACGAGCGTAAAACTGCAGAAGCATTGTGTTCTTGAAACACATTTTCGAGTGCAACGGTTATATAATTCGTACGATTTGCCGCGATACGGTCAAACATTTCACGTTTACTTGGAGTAATAATGTCGTATAATTCCGCTAAAACGGCTAAATCTTCAGAATGCATGGCGCAAAAGTAGGAAATAAAGTAGATTATACTCTTTAGTTAATTGCAATTCGGATAAAGACGCGATTGATAAATTTCAGTTTATTTTCTTCAGGATTTGGTTTATTTCCATGAAAATTATCTGTATAGATTAATTCAAATGGTTTTTGATCAACAGATATATAAACGTAATCATTTTCTTGACCCGTTTTCATTATTCTGGTTGCAAATCCAGATTCCAAACCAATAAAAACTCTTTTTGAGGCGTGAAGTTCAAGTCCAACAGATGCTTGGTAGCGAAGAAAGAGAAATGGGTTATGATGAAAGATAATATCTTCTTTTACCCATTGCCAATTTTTAACTGTTGGATCGGTAGATGTATTGTTAAAACTATGGTAGTAATCCAATGCATAACTATCCATAATTCCAGCGTTTAAGCATTGTGACAAATACATTGAAACCGCTCGTTGTCCCCAAAAGTAGATTTTTGGATTTATTCCAATTTGTGCGATTAAATCCTGGTTTCGCATGTAGTAATTATCATGCGGTACATGGTCATATGGGTTGAATGTTGTATAATATGTCAAGAAAAAGGGTTGATTATAGGATAAACTATCTGGTGCGTTGAAATAATAAAAGTAAAATGTGTTATGATCGTTTGATTGTGTATAGCCTTCTTTTATTCGATTAAATCCAACTGCAATAGGGAATTTAATTGAAAAATAACTGTTAAGACTTAATTCTGGTTCAATAGAAATGTATCGATTTGTCGTAATAAATCGCTGTGTTTGCGGGTAAAATGTTCGTTCTTCTCTAATGAATGATGTAAGATTTGCTGAGATAAACCATTTTTTACTTAAAAGCGTGTCATTAGGAATTTTCTTTTGTGCAATGCTGCTATGTTTGAGCATTAAAAAGCTAGCTAGGCAAAGAAATTTGGTGATATAAAAGATTGGTCTCATTTCAAGGTAACGAAAAGGATGCATCAAAGGTTGGTGTTTTTTTGAAGTAATAGTAATAAAAAAAGGAGAACCTTCCGATTCTCCTTTTTAATTTCTTTACAGAAAGTGGATTAGTTAACTTTTCCAGAAAGTTCAGCACCAGCTTTGAAACGTACAACGTTTTTAGCAGCGATTTTGATTTCTTTTCCAGTTTGTGGGTTACGTCCAGTTCTTGCAGCACGGCTAGATACAGAGAAAGATCCGAATCCTACTAAAGAAATTCTATCTCCTGATTTCAATGCAGTTGCAGTTGCGTTAACAAATCCGTCCAATGCTTTTTTAGCATCTGCTTTAGACAATCCAGCTTCAGATGCGATAGCATCGATCAATTCTGCTTTGTTCATAGTTTTGGTTTTTTAGAATGTTTGTAATTATTTATCGAAACAAATATATCTGAATATCCAAGCCACACAAGCATTTTGGCAAAAAAAAGTGCTTTTTTGTTGAAAAAAGTAGCGTTTTGTTGATAACCAAGGCAAAAAAGCCCATTTTTCGGGCTCATTTCGACCAATAAAGTGTTTTTATCGTTGAAAAAAATAGTGAGTTAAAGGCTTAAAGATTAGGTGTTGGAGTGGGATTGTGGGAGGAACGAGTTCAGAAAGTGGGTCGCATTGTCATTTAATGTAATAGTATATTCATGTGGTAAATAATGATATTCTACAAGTTCTGCTTCTTTAAGTTTTTTCATATGTTGATGCACAGATACAGGATGGAGATGAATTAAACTAGAAATTTCTTTGTGTGAAATTCGTTTACTTTTTAATAATTGATTTACAATAGTGATTCGTGCAGGATGAGCTAATGCTCTAGCAACTTTTGCAAGATGAATAGTTTGTTGATCGAATTGAGAAGTCTTTGTTGCTCCCATAATTAAGGTAGATTTTTGTTAATAATACCTTTAAGTTATGTGGAATTATCGTTTTTGCAAAATAATAGTTTGGTTTTTTTGCAACATTACAACATTACAACATTACAACATTACAAAGTTGCAACTTAACAAATTTGCAACTTAACAATCTTACTTATAACTCCTGATTCCATTGACTTACAGAGCTAAATCATATGATTTCCCTTGCCCTTCTTAATCAAAATTATTAATTGCTATTTAAAACCGTCCAGTAAAAACCCCCTAAACCAACTTCCACTCCTCAATTTTATTCCCAGCCAAGAACTCCTTGTAATTCATTCGTCGTTTACCTTCAGGTTGCAACTCACTTACCAATAAATAGCAATCGCCACATGGAAATAAAATTCCTTCTTTGGTTTCTTTTAAGGTTGTCGCATCAGATATGGTAAGATCTGTTTTAGTTGCTGCGAAAACTTTGAACGTTTTAGTTTCGTTCTTCGTGTTATTCGTTAAAGTTGTCCAAGCAGCTGGATAGGGCGAAAGTCCCCTTACAAAATTATGAACGGTGGCAACGGATTGCTTCCAATCGATTTCACATGTTGGTTTAAAGATCTTTGGAGCACTTTTCAATTCTTTTTTGGTTGCTGAACTTGTTGAAGCATCGGCCAATTCTAATTGATCAATGCCAACTGCCGTTTCATCCATTATTTTCTGCACGGTTGACGCACTAACTTGCGCTCCTAGTTCCATTAATCGATCGTGCAATTCACCAACAGATTCATTCTCGCCGATGGTTACATACGAACGCTCAATGACTTTTCCAGTGTCTATTTCCTTTTCGATGAAGAAGGTTGTTACACCCGTTTGTGCTTCACCATTCATAACTGCCCAATTAATTGGAGCCGCACCTCGATAGTTTGGAAGAATAGAAGCATGTAAGTTAATCGTTCCTTTTGGAGGCATTGCCCAAACAACTTCAGGAAGCATTCTGAAGGCAACAACCACAAATAAGTCTGCTTTCAAGTCAGATAATTCTTGGATGAATGCTTCGTCTTTTAAATTCGTCGGTTGAAGAATATTCAATTCTTTTTCAACGGCATATTTTTTTACAGCACTTTCATTGATTTGTTGTCCACGTCCTGCTGGTTTGTCAGGAGCGGTAATTACACCAACCACATTAAATGCTTGTTGAATCAATTCATCTAAAATGCGAACAGCAAAATCAGGCGTTCCCATAAAAACGATGCGAAAGTCTTGTTTATTCATTATACGATTTTTTTCTTCCAATCAAATGTCCTTAAATAAAGGAT
>JBDKHH010000379.1:0-4543 GCA_039797785.1 Bacteroidota bacterium
TAATCCTGAACCATTGCAAAATGAACAAGTGACTAATTGCCCTTTTGGAGGAACAGGCGCGGAACCTTGCTGATTCGATTTTTCAAACGCATCACGCTCAAGTTGATAACGGTAACGCTCATTTTTGGTGATTTTCCCGTTTCTTTTTCCGCTTCCTTGACAATCGAGACAAACAGTCCACGTCAGTTCTTTATTTTCCACTTCTGAATCTTTCTTCGGAACTTGTCACTTGGAAGTTAAACTTTGAGTGAAGCAAGCTACGAAATCCTGTCAAAGATAGCAGTTTTATGGGGTTAATTTCTTTCAGAAAACAACATTTTATCGAATTGATAAAGGAATAAAACGTCGAAAATTTGCAAGAGTAAAAGCAAGGCATAAAAAAAGGGTTACCAACTGGCAACCCTTTAATTCAATTTAGGAATAGCAATTATTCAACAACAAGCTTGCTGCTGTATACTTTTCCATTTGACGTAACTTGAACTGAATAAATTCCAGAAGCAAGTTTTTCAATGTTGTAAATATTATTTTCTCCAACGTTCTCGCTGCTTGAAACAACTTGACCTACAGAGTTAATAATTTGAATTTGCATTGGATCGTTGTTCGTGCGATTCACTTTAACGTTTACTGTTTGATTAGAAGGATTTGGATAAACATTTACAAATTCTGATTGCTCCAACTCTTCAACTCCAACAACCCCAACAATATCGTAAGAGAACATGAAGTTAGCAGTACCTTGAATAATACCGTAAATTGTTTTTGGACTAGATTTTACATAAACACCACCTGCAAGATCTCCTGCAACTCCCATGTCAGCAGTAACATCATGAATAACTGCAGTTAATACTCCTGTAGCTTTATCAATTTGAATTAAATCTGCATTTGTTGTTGTACCAGATTGGTGGAAAGACCAAAGGTAAGCACCACCATCACTTGCAAGACCGTAAGAAGCCGTAAGCGTATGTGTTGCAGCAGGAATTGAACTAAGAACATTACCAGTCATATCCACTAAAGTAATATCAGTTGCCCATGTTCCAACCCAAAAACCACCAGCATTTGAATTTGCAGAGGCATCGTAAGAACAATAACGGATATTTGGTACAGCGGCAACACTAATTGTGCTAACTAAGGTTTTTGTAACAGGATCGATTTTATAAATGCTAGAAGTATTGTTACCTGCATAAATAAAAGTACCGTCAGTTGTGAACGAACGAACACCAGTAACACCAGCGATAACAAAATCAGAAGTTACAACACCTGTAGAATTAAGTTCGAAAATAGTATCATTTGCCCAACGAGCAGTCCAATAACTAGATCCGAAAGGAACAACCGCTGCATTACCAACGCCTGCGCCACCTGCAGTAATATCATAACTGAATAAAAGATCCCATGCTGCTTTTTCTGAAGCGACTGGTTTAAAACTAGAACTTACTGGAGCGGATTCAGCTGAAGCAATTGTAGTGTTTTGTGCGGAAACAGTTCCAATTAAAGAAACCGTCATAATTGTGAAAAGTGTTTTCATTTTTGATTTTTGGTTAATTATTGTACAAAAAATTCTGAATTGCTATCGGCAATCGAATCTTTTACAAAGGTACTAAATTCTGATAATTAACGTTTTAAATCGCATTATTTTCACTAGAATTTTGTTATTTTTTTCAGTGAAGATGTACTTTTTACACTACTTATTGTCATGCTTCTTGTAAAGCTCCAAATTGAAATCAATTCTTTTCACTTTCAACAGCTTTTACAAACTTCAAGATCAATTCATTTGAACCAATGAAGGTATAGTGATAAACTAAGGTTTCTTTTCCCGAAAAATAGAGCAATTGATTGATTCGATCGATATGCATTGGTGTTTGACCTAGATAAACGCCGCTTGCAAAAACCAAATCTTGTGTTGAATGAGAATACGAATAATTCATCCCTATTCCATTCGTATTTCGTTGAAATGATAAGGATAAATAATGCTTAAGTGTTCTATCCTGCTCACTGTTTTTAAACAGATGAATTTCTGCCAGGGAATCATTCCATAAAAAAGGAATTGATTCATCGCTCGCTGTTTCCCATTTTCCACTTAGTATAGAAACGAGTGAATCATACGCAGCAGAAGGTGAACGCTGATAAATGTATTTCACTTTTACGACATCGAAACCCAAGGGCGATTTAACATACTCTTCACTGGACAAAACCAATTCTTCCAAATCAAGGAGTTCAATGCTTAATGAATCGACTTGTTTTCGTTTTTTCTTAATGCCGAAATACAATTTCATCAGATTTCCATCCATCTCGTAGTTGTATCCTTCATATCGCTTATAGTATCGCTCATTACGAGGAATAACAAGGCTATCTTTTGTGATTTTAATCTTTTTCTGATTGGTTTCAAACGTATTCATGCTCGTCATCGAATCGAATTGATAATATGGTTCAATGATTGTTTCTTTCAAATACCAATCGCCCACAATCAATGTATCAATCGGTTCCGGAAAAAATGGCGAAGTTCTGCGTGATGAAACTTGACCAAAACTGACATTCGCTAAAAGAAGAAAGATAAGTATGCGCATGTATGTATAAGTGTTGAAACTCTATTTAGTTAAAAATGCAAATTAATAATCTCTCTGTGTTCTCATTTTTCTCTGTGCATCTGTGGTAAATACTTAATTAGCCATCTATACAGTTCCACCCGTTATCCCAACCGCAGCCTTAATTGCCTCCGAAAGAACGTCCAAATTGATATCAGCACATTTTTTGAATTTAATGCAATAGCCTGTAACACTTGCTTTTCCGATTGTTTCTTTAAAGTTGTGAATCAAGAAGTTTTTGTCTGGAATTCCCATCAAATAAACTGAAATTCCAGTGGTATTGGCACTCAATCCTACCTGAAAAAATTCGCGTGTACTTCCATTTGCATAATGAATCGTGTACGAACCATAACCAATATTGGGATTACTTATTACCTTCCCTTCTTCGTTCTTGCCATCTTCAAACCAAAGCTTACAGTTCGGCAGCAAAGCTAGAATTTGTTCATGCAAGCCTTGCATATCTTGACGTTTTTGCTCTGATTGACTAGCAATGTAGTGTTGAATATTTTCTTGAATGTTCATTGTTCCTATTCCTTTAAGTCATGTTATTTACGGGTCTAAACAACCTGAATTTTGTCACGTGAAGATAAAAGAAAATAACTTGAAGAATGGTAGATTGGAAACATTTCAATTGGAAAGTTGACACTTGAACTTCATATCTCCCTCTTTTTGCTAATTTTAAATCCGTTGAAATCGTTCGCATATTAATTGAATCCATAAATCCCATGAAAAAACTGCTCTTTTCAAGCGTTTTGCTTTTATTTCTTTCGAGTTGTAGTTCTATTAAACTCCTGAAACTATTGAAAGAAGGTTCTGTTGAACAAGCATCGTTTAAAACTGAAATTCCGTTTGAAATGCGTTTGGGATTGATCATCGTTCCTGTAACAATTAATGGTAAAACCTACGATTTCTTGGTGGACACAGGCGCACCGAATTTATGTTCGAAAGAAGTAGCGGCTGAATTAAACTTAACACCGGTCGTTTCTCAAAAAGCGGGCGATTCACAAGGCGTAAAAGAAGAATTGGATTTTGTTGTTATGCCGGACATGTATTTGAATGGCATTTGTTTCAAGCAAACGGGTGCTGCTGTTGCCGATCTCAATAAATCCGAAGTATTGGCATGTTTAAATGCGGATGGAATAATTGGCGCCAACTTGATGAAAGAAGCTGTATGGGAAATTGATTACGAACGAAAAGTGATTACAATCAGGGAAGCAAGAAGCTCGTTTGCAATTCCTGATTCTGTTATTCATGTTCCTTTTTCTCCAGCGCTGTCCTTTACGCCACGCGTAAATATTACCTACAATGGGGTTGAAGATAAGAATGTTACGTTTGACACTGGATCGAACGGCTATTTCGCAAGTTCAAAGGTGGTTTACACATCAATTAAAGAAAAAAATCCTACGATTAAAGAAGCAAAATCATACGGTTCATCTGGATCTGGACTTTACGGTGCTGCAGTTTCGGATACAAATTTCATTGCATTAATTGAAACAACGAAATTGGGTGATTTGACGCTAACAAACAATGTCGTAACGTTTGAAAAAGGTTCACGCACACTTGGAACAAAATTTTTGAAAAACTATCGCGTAATTATCGATTGGAGCGTAAATGAAATTATTTTAATTCCAGTAAAACCCTTCGTACACAATACCAATGAAAGTTTTGGTTTCAGTCCATTTATTTCAGAAAACAAGCTCATTGTGAGTGACGTATTCATCAATTCACCAGCAAGTAAAAAAGGCATTCAATTGGGAACCCAAATATTAGAAGCAAATGGTGTTGATTATCGAAACCTTACTTCTGACCAATGGTGTTCAATTATTCAAAATGGCTTCGTTCCAGAAGAACAAAAAACACTAAAAATGCTCGTTTTAATCGACAACAAAGAAGTGGAAATTGAATTAACGAAAGTCGATTTGGTGAATTGGTAAGATTCAAAAGCTTTATTTACTTCCAAACAGCCA
>JBDKHH010000380.1:0-2902 GCA_039797785.1 Bacteroidota bacterium
TTATAGAAATCAAGGCTGTATCCGTCAACAAACAGACACTATCGGTTACGTACAAATAGATATCGTAAACACCTGGTGTGTTGTAGGTTATTGTTGGGTTGAAAATCACAGAAGTTGTATCTCCATTTCCGAAATCCCACAAATACGAATCCGAAGTTGTTGAGAAATTATCCAGTGTAACGACGAAAGAAGCACACCCTAATGTTTGATCTGCCGTAAATTCAGCATTCGGAATCAATTGGAAATCAAATTTGAAAACAATGTTGTTACAGTTTGTACTTAAATTCGCATTCGACCAAGCTCCAGCTGTTGTTGGAAAATCTGAATGACCTCCACAACCTCCACAAACGGATTGGTACACTACCCCATTTTTATCGAAGCGAGACGTTCCGCCATCAACATGCTCACGTGCAACAGATCCTCCTATATACGTTGCATACAATAACCCTACAAATTCACGTTGAAGAACAAATAAATAGAAATCAAATCCATTGGGCGGCGAACTTTGAAATGCATTAGATGTAACTGGCATACCACTTAAGGGAGTGTTTTGCAATAAATGCGCTCCCCAACCTGAAACATAAACGTTTCCGCAGACATCTACCAAAAATGCGGACGGGGAAATATTAGGAATCGGACTTCCATTTCCAAAAACAGTAGAATTTAGAGCTACACTTAAAGTTGGATTCAATTTGAGAATAAACTGCGAACTATTAGGATTTACATGCCCCGAGTTGATAACGGGAAATGCTCCACCTGCGGATATTCCAACTAAAAATACATTGTCATTTCGATCGATCTCAACAAAAAATGTTTGATCCGCATTTGGTGTACCAACATAGGTTGCATTCAATACGCTTGTTCCTAATGAGTTTAATTTAACAACAAAACCATCCGTCTTACCTCCATTGTAAACTGATTGCCAACCACCACTTGTAAAATTTAAATTGGAGGAAGAGGTTCCCCCTGCAAAAACAACATTATAACTAGAATCAATTTTAACTGAATAACATGCATCATTGTTAGCTCCGCCATAATAAGAAGACCAAATTAGGTTATTCAAATTGGGTGAGAATTTAAAAATAACACCATCCTGATTTCCTGCATTAGAACTTTGAAAAGCATTTACAACTGGGAAATCGGCAGAACGGGTGCATGAAGCTACAAGACAATTTCCATTTTCATCCAACATGATCTCTCCACGAAACTGATCTCCGTAATTCGGCGTTAAAGAATCATACGTAGCATACGTATCGTAGATTCCAGAAGTAACCTTGTAATTTATCCCATCATTTGACGTTCCTCCGATATACGTTGAACCGAGCAATGAATGACCATTGGAACTGATCTTTGCAACATATATATCTGTACCCTGATTTGTGTAATAAACACCATTTTGATAATAATTAGAATTTGCTACTCCTCCTGAATGAGTTGTCTGGTATCCATTTACGATAGGGAAATCTGTACTGGATGTTGCGCCGTAGATGTACAAATTGTTGAGTGCATCACAGATTAAACTGTGCGCTGTTTCTGTACCTTGATTCGCGTCTCCTCCACCCAAAAAAGTGGTCCACAACATATTTATCCCATCTGCTGCATATTTCGAAATGAAAACATCTGTAATTCCGTAAGTTGTATTTGTTGCTAACGTAAAATTGGAATTTGGATCAAACACACCATTATCCGGCGTTGGATACGCATTTCCAAAAACAGTTCCAGCAGAATAGGCTGTTCCATCATGACCATACGTGGCTGTCATTCCAAAATTATCCGTGATTGAACCAGAATAGGTTGCGAAGACCAAAATTGGATCAATGATCAAAATGGCGTTTTTGTTATAATTTCCAAGTTTAAAAGTCACATTGTCACCATTTAGAACGAACTCACATGGAACTTCAATTATTTTACCGTTAACAACTTGATAAGAATATGGTTTTTGCTCCATGATATTACCAAGCGGCGTTTTCACTAGCAAATTTCCTTTTTTGTCGATGCTTAATTTCTCTTGACCAGCATAATTCAATACCAATTGGTCAGCATCAATATTCGGTTGCACATGAAATTCATATTTTAGTTGTTCATGATCTTCAATCAATTTTAAATCAATTCCATTGTACAAGTTTCGCAAAGTTGCTTCGCCGTAACCATGAACATCTGAAGCCCATTTAGATTGATCATTACCTAAAAAATAATTGTAATATTCCTTGGTTGGAAGTTGTTTTTCAAATTGCGTCACCTCATTTGCACCAAGAAAATTTAGATGGACAACAGTTTGTGGAATAACTGTTTCAACTTCAACATCACGCGGATTACCGTGCAGTTCTTTTAAAACTGAAAAATCCTGTAAATGAAAAACGAATTTCTTTTGCTGAATCCAAAGGTTTCCACCTGTAAATCGTGCTTTGAAAAGAATCGGGTCCTCCCACTGGCCTTTGTTTTCAATAAATGCATGATGAATAGAATGTGTATGCTCTATTTCCTGCGCAAACACGAAAAATGTAGAGCAAATTAATAACGTAGTAATTAGTTTTTTCAAGCGCATTCTATGCAATAGTTTGTGAACTAAATTAATGAATTTTCATTTAAAGACGGTAAAAAATGAAAGTTGGTGCGCGAAAAACAATAAAACAGTAGAGAATTTGAATTTATAGTAGGATGTTATCTATTCAAGCAAACACATTTTTTCATGCAAAATCCCATTCTCTGTTGAAAGTAAAACTTGATAAGTTCCAGCATCCAAAAAGGATAAATCCAATTCATCCGCTATACCATTCAGCTGAAAGACCAATTGACCTTGCATGTTCAATACATTTATTTCCAACACCTTTATATTCTCTGGAATTTCCAGTGAAACATGCCCATTTGAAGGATTGGGTGATAGGTTGAACTGTTTCAATTC
>JBDKHH010000381.1:0-6178 GCA_039797785.1 Bacteroidota bacterium
TTGTTATTTTCTTAAAATCTGACATAGTGAACTAAAGTACTAATTTTTTGCAAAAAAAAAGGGAGCCGAAGCTCCCTCTTATAAGATTTTAATCAGATTAGAATCTCCATCCTAAACGGAAAGCAGCGTTAGCAGCTCCTGTGCTTAAATGAGATTCTTTGGAACCAGGACTGAAAACTTCAGTTGTTGTAGCTGGTGTAGTTGTAGTTAATGTACCTGTGTAGTCTTTGTAGTTGTAAGAACTAAATCCTAAACCTAATTCAACCCCTAAATAGATGTTTTCAAATACATAAAAATCCATACCAGCACCAACGCTAACACCAAACATCGACATTTTACCTTCGTCTGTATAGTTAACCCCTTTACCGTATGTTGAAGCCGCAGCATCAATATCTGTTGGAGTTATTTTTGGCATTGCATCAGAAGTAGTTTGTTTTTGGCTACCACCACCGAAGTTGATTCCTAATGCAAAGTAAGGAGACATTCTATCCGTACCGGCTAAGTGATATTCAGCTCCAATTTGAGCAACCCAATTCATTCTTTTAATTTCTGCAGTTCCTGTTGCTCCGTTTAATGAATCACCATCATACACTGTGTAAGATTCTTTCATTGGAGTACCTAAACCATCACCAATACCCAATTGAACACGAGCAGCAATGTTTTCATTTACGAAGTAACGTGCACGGATTGTTGGTGCATTCCAATCAATTCCTGTACCTGAGTTGTAATTAATACCACCTTCTAAAGACCAAGGATTGTCTAAAGTAGCTTTTTGAGCGAATGTTGAACCAGTCAACGCGATTGCTCCTACTAAAATTGCTAATTTTTTCATAAACTAATTTTTTTATTTGTTATGGTTTAAGCTAATGTACTCAACAAGGATTAAAAAGGTTACAAAAAAAAATCAACATTTTTTGGTTAATAAACGACGAATAATTAAAAAAGCCCGACTAAATTGGTTTAGCGGGCTTTATTTAGAAGGGATATAAATTAATAATTTATTTTTTCCACGTCGACAAATTGGTGGACAAGGTGAGCATGTTGTTAAAACCAGCACGCGAAAAAATCGAAAATCCATAATCGATACTGATTTTTTTGAAATAAAAACCTACTCCGAACGTGAATCCTGCCATACCTGGTCGTTGCTCAAGTTTCATTTCTTGTCTTCTGTGATAATCAAAGCCCGCTCTCAAATGAATATTCTTTGAAACCATTATTTCCGCAGAATATGTAAAATGTCTTGCTAATTGTTCGCCAAACCCAGCATATTTAACTGGAATCGTGTCACCGGTCAAAGGATCAACCGTTGGTTTAAGGTTCGGATCTACATACGTTATATTCCACTTATTTAAATGATGCGCAAGAATAGAAAAACGGAATGGGGCATGTTTTAATTTATAAGATACGGCCATTTGAAATTCGGTAGGCAATGGGTCATGTTGTTTAGATGTGTATCCATTGAATTGATAACCAGCGTTTTTGACTAATGCTGTAACAAGCAAATTCTCGTCCTTTGCTGTATATGTTCCCGCTAAATCAATCGAAGCACCGAATGCATTGTATGATTCAAGTTGTGAGAAAATTAAATTGAGATTGGCACCAACAGAAATACGCGGATTCAATTGTTGTCCATAACCAGCCCCAATGATGCAATCAAACGGATGAAACGTTCCTTCCTCGGTTCCATTGATATTTGTTCGCGTAAATTCCCCATAGTTCACATAACGAATCGATGCAGCACCAAAGCCTTTGAATATTTTTCGTCCGTAAGCTACTTGACCATAATTGATTCCTCCAGCCAACAGCGCTTGATTCAAACTTAAATTGGATTGCATTTTTTCATTCAACAAAGAAGGATTCGCAATACCTAAATTAATGTCTTGATCTTTGATGGAAATAAAATCATTTCCCAAACCTGCTGCGCGTGCATTATAGGTTAAATCCAATAAAGCAAAAGTTGTCGTTCCTCCTGTTTGAGCTAACGATGTAAATGTGAGAAATGAAATAAATAAAATACTGATACGCTTCATACGGCAGAATTAACGCAAAGAAAAGGGAAAAATTTTACAATCAAATTCTTTTTCCAATTTCTATCGCTTCTAGGTCGTGAATTCTATCGCCCGTAATTGAAAAACGCAAAAGTGTCTTCACTGAATGAAAGCCTTTGTAACCGCAAGCTCCAGGATTCATCCACAACATTTTGTAATGCGGATCCATTTTTACTAATAAGATATGTGAGTGACCACAAATAAATAATTTTGGTGCTCCTTTTTCTAACTCATCAAATGCAGGTTTTGAATATTTACCTGGTTTTCCTCCAATATGTGTAATTAAAACATCGACTTCCTCACACATGAAACGATTAAATTCTGGAAACTCTCGTCGAACTACATAATCATCAATGTTTCCATAAACGCCTCGAACTGGTTTGAACTTCCGTAACTCATCGATTACTGCCACATCACCTACATCTCCTGCATGCCAAATTTCATCCACATCCTTAAAGTGCTCGTAAATTTTTGGATCAACAAAGCCATGCGTGTCTGAAAGTAAACCAATGCGTTTCATAATGCGAATGTAGGGATTTTGTTTATAGACTTCAAGACAAAGGACAAGAGACAAAGAACAAAAATCAAGTATTATTTTGTGTTTTATAATGTCATCTGTCCAAAAGCGAAGCGGTCTTTCGTCTTGCAGTCCTGAAGTCTCGATCTCAGAAGAGTTTGTATATTTGTCGTATGGATCAACAACATTTAGAAAATTGGTTGAATAAACGCAAAGAACGTCGTGCATCACGAACGTTGGATGCTTTGTTGACTGGTTTGAGAAATGGTGATCGACAAACGTTGGCTGAAAGTATAACCTTGGTTGAAAGTACACGATCAGAAGATATGCAATTGGCGGCAGAACTGGTACAAGCATGTTTGCCTTTCTCAGGGAAATCGATTCGTGTTGGAATTACAGGTGTTCCTGGAGTTGGAAAAAGTACGTTCATTGAATCCTTTGGGAAAGTACTTGTTGATCAGGGATTAAAAGTCGCAGTTTTGGCAATTGATCCGTCAAGTTCGACAAGTGGCGGAAGTATTTTGGGTGATAAAACGCGCATGCAAGATTTGTCTGTAAATGAGCAAGTATTTATTCGTCCGTCGGCTGCGGGTGTGACTCTTGGTGGTGTAGCGCGAAAAACACGTGAAAGTATCTATGTGTGTGAGGCAGCTGGTTTTGATGTAATTTTGATTGAAACTGTTGGAGTAGGGCAATCGGAAACACTTGTGCATTCAATGGTGGATTTCTTCTTATTGTTGATGTTAGCTGGAGCCGGAGATGAATTGCAAGGAATCAAACGCGGAATCATGGAAATGGCGGATGCCTTGGTGATTACAAAAGCGGATGGTGACAATGCAAAGAAAGCGCAAATGGCAAGTCGTGAATATGCGAATGCCATGCATTTATTTCCACCAAAACAAAGCGATTGGACAGCGCAATCATTTACGTGTAGCTCGTATCAAAATGAAAATATCGATAAAGTTTGGCAGGTAATTGAATCGTTTGTGAACCAAACTAAAATCAATGGTTGGTTTGAAACGCATCGCAAACTGCAAGATAAATATTGGTTGGCTGAGACCTTAAAAGAAATGATTTTGAACGATTTCTTTGGAGATGATGACTTAGTCGATGAATTAAAAAAAGCCGAGGAAAAAGTTTTTTCCGGCGAACTCACCTCGTTTCATGCAGCCGAATTGGTGTATGAACTTTTCAAAAACAAAAAATGAAACAAGAATTTAAAATAGTTGGCGATTACATTGAATTAATTCAATTGTTAAAAGCATTAGGAATTGCTGAAACAGGTGGACACGCAAAAATGATTGTAGAAGAAGGTGATGTCATTCGCAACGGAGAAGTGGAATTGCGCAAACGTGCAAAACTTATTCCTGGTGACAAAATCGAAATCGACGACCTAGAAATTCATTTGGTTTAACAGCTTATTAAAATTAAAAAAGGGACGCGATAAATCGACATCCCTACTTTTTATTCTTTTTAAAAACTGTTTGAGCTTCAATAATATCGTAATGATAAAAAGTCATTGCTCTTTGTTCCTTGTTCCTTGCTCCATTAAAACAGTTCCTGAAACTCTTTCTTCAAATACTCAACAGTAATTTCCGTTGGCATTTCTCCAACTTCAGCAACGATTTCGAAGATTTTTCCTGATAAATCCATTCCTGTTGATGTTGGTAGCATTTGACTTCCAGCTAAGTTGATGATTTTTACCGTTTCTTCTTTCGAATTTTTAACCATTTGCCAAGCTTGCGGAGAAACAAACATTTGTTGAGCAACATTGTGATCATATTCTTCACGAATAGCTTTCAAGAAATCTGCTTGTAAGGCTTTCGCTGGTAAACCAGGATTGTGCAAACGCATCACTAAACTATTTGGATGAATTCGCTCCATTAACAAAATGGCACGTTGATACGCTTCCAAACGACTTGGTAAGAAAAATTCTTGACGCTGCTTTTTCATTTCAAGTTGAACAGTGCGAATTTCTTTGCTAGTTTCCTTTCTTAAGAAGAAAATAGTCGTTAATAATACTGCTCCAGCAGGGAAAATAATCAAGGCGATTTGCAAAACAACTTCCATGGTTTCTAATTTTTTGTACAAAGATAAAATTCCAATTGAGAATAAAGTAACGACTTAATCGACAAAAATTATTTCCTTCTGAACAAAAAATGGTAATTTCAGCCTTCAAATTTTGTTATGAGTACAGCCTTAGTCGTTTCGATATTAGTTGCCTATTTTGCAGTGTTGATTTTGATTTCAGTTCTGACATCCAAAAACGCTGATTCTGAATCCTTTTTCTCAGGAAATAAGAAAAGTTCTTGGTATTTAGTGGCCTTTGGTATGATTGGAACATCGCTTTCAGGTGTTACTTTCGTTTCTGTCCCTGGTGGCGTTGGCGCTGGAGCGTGGCATTATTATCAATTGGTACTTGGCTTTTTTATCGGCTATTTTGTTGTTGCCTATGTTTTGTTGCCCTTGTACTATAAATACAATTTGACCTCGATTTATCGCTATTTAGAATACCGCCTAGGATTCAACGCATACAAATGGGGTGCAGGTTATTTTATCTTGTCACGAACGTTGGGAGCAACAGTTCGATTGTATTTGGTTATCAATGTTTTACAATTATTTGTTTTGGACGAAATCGGTTTTCCATTTTGGTTAACAACGCTGATTATTATGATCATGATTGTTGTTTACACCTTGAAAGGTGGTGTCAAAACGATTGTTTGGACGGATACACTTCAAACCGTTTTTATGCTTTTGGCATTGGTCGTATGTATTATTTCAATTCAACAAACCTTGGGTTGGGATTGGACAACAATCTGGCATAAAATGCAAGGAAAAAACATGACAAGTCTGTGGGGAACTGATGTTATGAAAAAAGATTATTTCTTGAAACACATTATTGGTGGAGCATTCATTACCATCACTATGACAGGAATGGACCAAGAAATGATGCAGAAAAATATCAGTGTGAAAACCTTGAAAGATGCTCAGAAAAATATTGTTTCGTTCAGTTTTGTATTGTTGTTAGTGAATGCTTTGTTCTTGTTTTTAGGAGGATTGTTGTATTTGTATGCACAACAAAATGGCTGGGAATTTGCACCAGACGACATGTTCCCATCAATAGTGCGTGATCATTTGCCAAAAGGCATTTTCCTCATTTTTATTATCGGTTTGATATCAGCATTGTTCCCTTCAGTAGATGGAGCGATAACTGCATTAACATCTTCCTTTTGTATCGATATTCTTGGTTTTCAGCGAAGAACTGATTTGAACGAACAGCAGAAAGTTCGTTTGCGTAAACAAATTCATATTGGATTTGCGGTTTTATTCACGCTTTTGGTTTTCTTCTTTAAATGGAAGGATGACAAAAGTATTATTGATTTAATCTTTGTGATTGCAAATTATACTTACGGCCCTCTATTAGGATTGTTTTCCTTTGGGATTCTTACAAAACGTTCAATTTCAAGTGCGAAAATTCCAATTGTACCTATTGTTTGTATCCTAGCTCCATTAATGTGTTATGGACTTGATTTTTATTCAAAACAACTCTTTGGCGATTACAAATTTGGAAATGAGATGTTGATCATTAATGGAACACTAACGTTTGTGATGT
>JBDKHH010000382.1:0-5172 GCA_039797785.1 Bacteroidota bacterium
CAGTTTTTAGGATATCGCATGATTCTAAAATACATGGAAGCAAAAGAAATTACAGTTGAACAATTAATAAAAACACCTTACACCGATATTCTTGTAGAATACGAAATTGATTAACAATGGAAGATAAAATTGTCAAAACATCTGAAATCCAAATCAAAGTTGGATTAAACGAAAATAATTTACCAATCGGCATGAAATGGTCAGCGCCAGACGGACAAATGGACAATGCTCCTGCATCCGCTTTCATGCTTTCGTTGTGGGATCCGAAGGAAAAAAACACGATGAAAATCGATCTTTGGACAAAAGAAATGTCAATTGAAGAAATGAAACAATTCTTTCACCAAACTTTATTGACTATGGCTGATACCTTTGAAAAAGCAACAGGTGAAACATTGATTTGTGAAGATTTACGTGATTATTGTTATCACTTTGCAGATAAAATGCAAATCCTTCCAGAAGAAAAATGAGTTCAGGAAATTTGAGAAAAATGTCCGTTGACTTAGCGGATACGATTGTTTATACCTTGAATTTGTCAAATGATATTTTGATGAATGAGTGTGTTGGAAAAACAATTGCTTTGCGTTGGAACGGTCAAATCATTTGTTCGTCATGCAGTAAAGTGACAAAAAAATCATTTGGTGATGGTTTTTGTTATTCGTGTTTTATGAATGCTCCAGAAGCGACTGAATGTACAATTCGTCCAGAATTATGTCGCGCACACTTAGGCGAAGGACGTGATCCTGAATGGGAAGAACGCAATCACAATACGCCACACATTGTTTATTTAGCGGCTTCAGATATCGTGAAAGTTGGAGTGACGCGCATCACGCAAGTTCCCACACGTTGGATAGATCAAGGTGCATCGGCAGCAATTCGTTTGGCTGAAACTCCGAACCGATATGAAGCGGGAATGTTGGAAGTTGCTTTGAAAGCCTTCTTTTCAGACAAAACCAATTGGCAACGCATGTTGAAAAACGAGGTGGATGATTCGATTGATTTAGTTGAGGAAAAATGGACGCTTCACGATCAATTGCCTTCTGACTTGACACAGTTTTTTACAGAAGACGATGAAGTGATTGAATTGAATTATCCAGTAATTGATTTTCCGACAAAAGTTTCGAGTTTGTCTTTCGATAAAACAGCTGATATCGTTGGGAAATTAGCTGGAATCAAAGGTCAATATTTGATTTTTGATGATGGAAGAGTGTTGAATATTCGCAAACATACAGGTTACACAGTTGAATTTTCAATTGTAAATTAATCCTTGAGTGTTAACTTTGCAAAATGGGAAAAGATAAAATTCGTCGGTTCGCTGCGATAAAAGAGTATGAGAATGTGTTTGAGCCAACAATTGGTGAAGAATACGAGATGAAAGGGAAATGGCGTTCAGACTATTTTAAAAACGATCATCCGATTGTATTGGAATTGGGCTGTGGAAAAGGTGAGTACACCGTTGGTTTAGCAAAACACTTCCCTGAAAAGAATTTTATCGGTTGCGATATCAAAGGTGCCCGCATGTTTATCGGAGCAACTGAAGCAATTGAAGCAGGATTGGATAATGTTGCTTTCTTGAGAACGAAAATCGATTTTATCAATGATTGCTTTGAAGAAAATGAAGTCGATGAAATTTGGTTGACATTTTCCGATCCACAACCGAACAAACCAAACAAACGTTTATCATCTGGACCTTTCGTTGCACGTTACCGCAAATTATTGAAGCCAGGAGGATTAGTTCACATGAAAACGGATTCTGACTTATTGTTTGAATATACCGAAGAACAAATCAAGGAACACAACTACGAATTACTTGAATTAACATGGGATTTGTATGGTGAATTGCCTGAAAACATTGATCAACAAACACGTGACATTTTCCACATAAAAACGCATTACGAAAAACTCTTCACTGCAAAAGGAAGTGTCATTAAGTATTGCCGTTATAAAATCAATTAAAACAGCTTAAAAAAGGAAGTAACTGATTTCTATCAGGGGTTTACGCTACGCGCAATTTTGCCATTTTCGAATTCGTGAATTGAGCAGCTGCATAATCCAATGTAACTCTGAATTCAGATTCGTTTTTAGACGGCAATTCATACATCGCATCGTTTAGGATTGCTTCACAAATTGAACGTAAACCACGCGCACCAAGTTTGAATTCGATCGCTTTTGTAACGATGAAGTCCAACACATCTGCATCGAAGCTCAATTTCACACCATCAATATCGAACAAACGAACGTATTGTTTTACCAAAGCGTTTTTCGGTTCTGTCAAAATGCGTTTCAATGAAGCAGCATCCAATGGCTCTAAATACGTTAGAACTGGGAAACGACCAATTAATTCAGGAATCAAACCGAATGATTTAATATCTGTAGGATTGATGTATTTCAATAAACTTTCGCTGTCAATTCGTTCAACTTCAGAAGTTGAGAAACCGATTGTTTGACGATTCACACGATTTGCAATGATTTTTTCGATTCCGTCAAAAGCACCACCACATACAAACAAAATGTTTTTCGTGTCGATTTGAATCATTTTTTGTTCAGGGTGTTTTCTTCCTCCTTGTGGTGGAACATTCACGATTGAACCTTCTAATAATTTCAATAAGGCTTGTTGAACTCCTTCACCAGATACATCACGTGTAATCGAAGGATTGTCGCTTTTACGCGCAATTTTATCTACCTCATCAATAAAAACGATTCCATGTTGCGCTGCATTTACGTTATAATCTGAAGCCTGCAATAAGCGTGATAAAATGCTTTCAACGTCTTCACCAACGTAACCAGCTTCCGTAAGAACTGTTGCATCAGCGATACAAAATGGAACGTTTAACATTTTAGCAATCGTTTTTGCTAAAAGCGTTTTTCCAGTTCCTGTTCTACCAACAAGAATCACATTTGATTTTTCAATTTCTACTTCGTCTTTAGATGCTGGTTGGTTCAAACGTTTGTAGTGATTGTAAACAGCCACAGAAAGTACTTTTTTCGCATCTTCTTGACCAATTACATACTCGTCTAGTTTAGCTTTAATTTCAGAAGGCTTCAATACATTCACAACCTCATTACCCGATTTCGATTTATCTGTTAAATCTTCTTCTTTGATAATTGAATGTGCTTGTTGAACACAGCTTTCACAGATGTGCCCAGAAACTCCAGCAATTAAAATTCCAACCTCCGCACGAGATCTACCACAAAAGGAACAACCTGAATCTTTTTTTGACATAGTATATTTTGACAAAAAAGCCACCCGCCAAATGACGGATGGACTTTCGTTATATTTTACAAAGGTAAATTATTTTGGATTGCGAATCAAAATTTCATCCACCATTCCGTATTCTTTTGCTTCTTCAGACGTCATCCAATAATCTCTATCAGAATCTGCCCAAACTTTATCAAATGGTTGTTTTGAATGTGTAGCGATAATATCGTACAATTCTTTTTTCAACTTTTGAATCTCACGAGCAGTAATTTCGATATCTGATGCTTGTCCTTGTGCTCCACCTAAAGGTTGGTGAATCATCACGCGAGCATGTTTCAATGCAGATCGTTTTCCTTCAGCTCCAGCACACATTAAAACAGCTCCCATTGAAGCAGCCATTCCTGTACAAATTGTAGCAACATCTGGTTTGATGTATTGCATTGTATCGTAAATTCCCAAACCTGCATAAACAGATCCTCCTGGTGAATTCAAATAGATTTGGATATCTTTATTTGGATCAGCTGATTCCAAGAATAATAATTGTGCATTGATAATGTTCGCAACATAATCGTCAATTCCTGTTCCCAAGAAAATGATTCTGTCCATCATTAATCGAGAGAATACGTCCATTTGTGTCATGTTCATAGAACGTTCTTCGATGATATATGGTGTCAATGAAGACTCAATGTAATGATCCATGTGCATACTACTTAAACCCATGTGTTTAGTAGCATATTTTCTAAATTCGTTTTTATCAAACATAGTCTGTGTGTTTATCTTTGTTCTAAACGTTAAAGATAAAAGCAAAGTTGGGATTGACAATCAAAAAAATGAAAATTCGTGCATAGCATTCAAGAATTCTGAATTACCTTCGGAAAATGTTGCCAACAGATATCAAAAAACAACGCGTTTTGCTTTCTCCTTTGAATTGGGGAATGGGCCATGTTTCCCGTTGCATCGGTTTGATTGATATTTTACTTCGCAATGACAACGCTATTTTTATCGCTTGTTCAGCTGATCAGCAAGCTATTTTTCAGCAGTATTTCAAGGATGTTACATTTATCGATCACGATGGCTATCCATTCGAATTTGGGGGTAAAGGAAAATTTTCTCTCGATTTATTGAAAAGCTTTTCAGCGCTTAAAAGACGACAAAATGAAGAGCGAGCGCAAGTGGAAAATTACGTTGATTTTTTTGAAATTGATTGTGTTATTTCAGACCATCGCTATGGTTTTCGGTCTAGAAAAGTCAACTCTATTTTCTTAACACATCAATTGAATTTACCTGTAAAATGGTACGAAAGATGGGTGCAAAACATACATATTAACTATTTACGTTCGTTTGATGAAATTTGGGTGCTTGACACCGAAGATTCCACGTATGCTGGAAAGTTGAGTAGGAATGATGCAGGTTTAACTGTTCAATACATTGGAATTTTGTCACGATTTGGCAGATATGTTCTCAAAGAAACGAAAACCATCGATAGTTTAATCGTTGTGAGTGGCCCAGCTATTTATGCAAAACAATTCCTTGAACAACAATTAGAATCGTTTAAAACGGATGAAGGTCATAATGTCCTAATTGCGCCCAAGGAAATATTAGAAGCTTTAGAAATAGAAAACAGCCATCCTTCAAATGATTGGTTGAAATGTGATGACTATTTTCTATCAAGTAAAAAATTGATTTCAAGAAGTGGCTATTCCACATTAATGGATGCCATTTGTTTGGAAATCCCGTGTGAAATAACAGCTACTCCTGGTCAAGCTGAACAGGAGTATTTAATGTTATTCTGGAATGAAAATTCGCTCTGTTTCTCCCGTTAACTGATTCACCAAAAGATAAACTCCTGATTCGTTAAATGGAATGTGAGTTGTTTTTTCTGAAGTTAAGATTAATCGACCTTCAAGACTGTATAATGCTACTGAAGATTTAGAACTCAACTCAATACTTGAAGTGATTGCATTGTAAAAACTCAA
>JBDKHH010000383.1:0-3533 GCA_039797785.1 Bacteroidota bacterium
TACATTTGTTATGAATCGTTCAAAGCAACTTTCTGAGGTAAGTCAATCGTACAATTCACGACATGTGAATCAGAATTTTGATTATTTGGATGCCATTTACGGCGATAAAAACCTTTACACAACTGCGTTTGATTTATATCAATTGGATAAAGCGAGTTATTCAAACAACTTCATAAGTGATTCTTTGCGTAAGCAAATGTTTAAAGGATACAGTTACGAGCGCCCTGGAAAAAGTAATTATGGCTTAGGAATTCGCTTAAAAGAACTAGAAGGTAAAGACACGTACTTTTTTCATAGTGGCTGGTGGCATGGGAATACGGCCTGTTATGTGACGTTGCGCGATGATTCAACATGTATAATTGCCTTGTCAAATGTTTACACGAAAAGTGTCTACTCTGTCAATCGTTTGGCAGCGAAATTTGGAAATTATCCTTTTATGTTTGCCGAAGAATAAGGTGACTGAATTATGACATAAGTCATTTCTTTTTAAGACCTAAGTCGTTAGATTTGAGCGTACAAAGTTTGAAAAAATGAAAAAGTTATTCTTCTCCCTTGCATTAATTTCGTCTGCCTTCGCTAGTGCGCAACCTGTAATTGTGAACGGTGATAATATTGCAACGACAAGTTATTCATATCCAGTAAAAGTGAATTTAGGATATTCTGGTTCTGTTGCGGTTGGAGCAAATCAAACGTGGGATTTTTCGTCTGAAACTGGAGTGAGTGCAGGAGCAATTACGATATACGATCCGTCTACAACGCCATTGGGATCAAATTTCTTGAATTCAAATTTTGGGTTTTTAGTCGTGAACATGTATTCTTATTTGGAAATAACACCAACTGAGATGCTTGAACATGCCGAAACAATCACGTCATTGGGTGATCCTTACGATTACAGTTTAGGTAGTAAAAAAATATTGCAATTTCCTTTTAGTTATGGCAATTCATTTACTGATTCCTATGCAACATCGTCAATGTTACATGATGTTGAAGTAACATATGCAGGTTACGGAACCTTAATTTTACCTGGTGGTTTAACCTTTGAAAATGTTGTACTCGTTTCGGAAATGTCGAATTTAACAAATGAATACAGATGGTATACAACAGATCCATTGATGAGCATCGTGATTTTTAGAGAACAAGATGGCGTTTTGGTGTGGATTGAAGCAGATCCTAGCTTGTCTATTAAAGAAAATGAAACGTCTAGTCTTCATGTTTTCCCGAATCCTGTAAATGACATCTTGACAATTGAAAGATCTAGCGAGGCAGACTTAGCTCAAATAGAAATTTATTCAATAAATGGTAAATTGATAAAAACAATTGAGCCAAGTTTTCAAAATGGTTCAATGAATTTATCGACAAGCGATTTAGAAAAAGGTTCGTATGTTTTAGTTATTGGAAGCGAGCGCGTTAAATTTATCAAATAATTAAAGCATAACCTTGTCGTTTGCCGTTCGTTTTTTCTTAATGTAGTTGAATAAGTAATGTGTTCCAATACTTGTTCCTGTTCCTAATAATGCGCCTGCTAATACATCTGTTGGATAGTGAACACCTAAATACATACGCGAATATGCAACACTTCCAGCCCAAAGATAAGCTGGAACAATGATGTACCATTTTGGATACATGAAACTGATCGAAGTTGCTGTGCAAAAAGCCATAGAGGTATGTCCCGATGGGAAAGAGTAGGATCCCGCTACCGAATATTTGGTGATGTCATTTGGATACGTAATAAATGGTCGTTCTCGATGAACACTGAGTTTTAAACCAGTTGTAAAAATTCCATTGATGGCTGTTGCTGAGGCAATTTCAAAACTATTCCAAACCATTTCTTTGTTTTTGGAAACTTTACCGCCAATAAATAATTCAACAGGTAATCCTAAAGATATTGGATTGATAGAATTCGTTATTGTTTTAAAAACGATACCACCAGTTGGAGTGTAAGCATGATTGATCGATTTTAAAATTCGAAAATCTAAATTTTGTGAGTTCGAAGGATTAGAAAATACATTCAGGAGAAAAAACAGAACAATTTTCAATGGTATTAATTTCTTAGAAATACGTCTCAAACCTCTTAATTTTAGTCCAATTTTACTGAAAAAAAACCAATTTTCAATTTTACAAACGTTGAATGCGTTGAATTGTGGAGAAAGTGAAACATGATTTCAACGAATAAATTGGCTATATAAAATAAAGAATTTTGTAGGTTTGCATAATTCAATTAAAAACTATGATTAAGCCTATTTTCATTCTCGTTGCCATTGGTCTTGTTATCAGCGCATGCAATCAACAAAAACCTGAAACACAAAAATTCATGGCAGATCAACTGCAAATGATTTGTTTTGAAGAAGCACAAAATGCTGACAAATTGGAAGATTATTACCAAGAATTATCTTACCAAGAATTGACGAAAGATCAAAGCAATAGAGTTTATTCTATTCTGAATGCTATGGAAAGCATAGATCAAATCACAACGGTATACATGGAGAAAATGGATGAAATACGAATGAATTTGTTTCGAAGTGTAGGTGAAAAATCATTTGTGTATGGCACGAGTACAACCATCGTATTGAGAAAAGAAGATCCATCGAAAACGGAACGCCCAATTAAGTTTGATTTTTACAAAGTTGAGAAAACTGGAAATACAGATGTGCTTGGAGCGAGCGAACCAAATGCAGTACAATTAATGAATTCTTTGACGAATTTCAGAAATGAATTGGCTGAATATATGGCGAGCATTTTTGTGTCTCCGAACTTACCGAAAAGTAAAAAATTCAAAGCTCCAACACTAAAAGAATTCGAAGATTTTGATCAATTACGTGTTCAGGTTGATGATGCTATGGATTTTTCAGAAATTGCGGATGAAGATCGAAAATTCATCATGGACTTGTTTGTGAAATTAAGCAAGCATAAAAGTCAATGGGATGTTATTTTGTTAGAGAATGTTCCTGTGTTAAATGCAGTGGAAATCATTTCTTCTATTCAATTTGAAATGTTGCATGCACGAACATTGGCTTTTGAACATCTGCAAAAAAGAATTTTTAACGAAAAATTGTAGGCTACATTTGGGAGTGGTGTGAACCTGGTTTTTTTAGTTAGTAAACAAAAGGTTATCATAATTATAAGTAACTTTAAACTTATTAATCGACCGCTCCATGTTAAAATCAATTGCTACAATCGCTATATTCTGCCTTGTCTCCAGTATTGTCAATGCTCAATGTCCCACATGTGGAAATGGAATTATTGATGCTGGTGAAACAAATGACAATTGTCCGCAAGATGTACCACAAGCAGCTTCATGTGTAAGTCCTTGTGGGCAACCAACTTCATTCGAATCAACAGCAGGAGTGCGAACTTCCTTAGATTTTGTTGGAACAACCACATGGTCAACAGTAGGTTTGCCAGCAGGTTGGGCGTTTGGTAGCGCTCCATCAGCAACAACGGCTGGAACGTTGGCTGCAGCTGGAACAGACGCTTATGGTGCAAAAGCAGGGTTAATCCAACCGAACTGTGGAGGGTCGTGTGCTGCTACAAAT